>JBKPKF010000158.1:0-2304 GCA_046730995.1 Pseudomonadota bacterium | reverse complement strand
CCGACACGGCTAACGCCGCTGCGAACAACGCTCAGTAATCTTCTCGCTCCGTCGAGGAGCGGACAAGGACCGCCCGAGCGCTCGGGCGGTCCTTTTTTTGTGCTACCTTGGCCGAGTGAAAGTCCCGGCCCTGATTCTCGTCCTGCTGGTCGCGGCATGCCGTGACGATCGCCCGCCGGCGCCAAACGAAGCTCAAACCGCCGAGCTCAATGAAATGGAAAATGCGCTGAACGCGATGGCCAATAATGAAGAAGGGCCGGAAGCGAATGCCCCCGGCCCTTCCAATTCCTCGAACTAAGCGTCGAACCTAGAAGTCCATCCCGCCCATTCCCCCGCCGGCCATGGCCGGGGAAGGCTTGTCGTCGGGCATTTCACTGATTGCCGCCTCGGTGGTGATCAACAGGCCGGCAACCGAAGCCGCATCCTGCAGAGCCGTGCGAACGACCTTAGTCGGGTCGATCACGCCGGCCTTGACCAAATTCTCATAGGCTTCGGTCTGGGCGTTGAAGCCCATCGCCTCATCCTTGCCCTCGACCAGCTTGCCCGAGATCACGGCGCCGTCGTGGCCTGCATTCTCCGCGATCTGGCGGAGCGGCGCGAACAGGGCCTTGCGGACGATGTCGACACCGCGGGTCTGGTCGTCGTTCTCACCCTTGAGGCCTTCGAGCGCCTTGGTGGCGTACAGCAGTGCCGTGCCGCCGCCGGGAACAATGCCCTCCTCGACCGCGGCGCGGGTCGCGTGGAGCGCGTCATCGACGCGGTCCTTGCGCTCCTTCACCTCGATCTCGGTCGAGCCGCCGACCTTGATCACCGCAACGCCGCCGGCAAGCTTTGCTAGCCGCTCCTGCAGCTTCTCGCGGTCATAATCGGACGTGGTCGTCTCGATCTGCTGGCGAATCGCCTCGGTGCGCGCCTTGATCGCATCGTGGCTGCCGGCGCCATCGACAATCGTGGTGTTGTCCTTGTCGATCGTGACGCGCTTGGCCGTCCCGAGCATCGCCGTGGTGACGTTCTCGAGCTTGATGCCGAGATCCTCGCTGATCATCTCACCGCCGGTGAGGATCGCGATATCCTCGAGCATCGCCTTCCGACGATCACCGAAGCCCGGCGCCTTCACGGCCGCGACCTTGAGGCCGCCGCGCAGTTTGTTGACCACCAGCGTCGCCAGCGCCTCGCCCTCGATGTCCTCGGCAATGATCAGCAGCGGACGGCCAGCCTGGACGACCGCCTCGAGGATCGGGAGCATCGCCTGCAGGTTGCCGAGCTTCTTCTCATGGATGAGGATGTACGGGTCGGTCAATTCGACCTGCATCTTCTCGGGATTGGTAATGAAGTAAGGCGAGAGGTAGCCGCGGTCGAACTGCATGCCTTCGACCACGTCGAGCTCGAACTCGAGACCCTTGGCCTCCTCGACGGTGATCACACCCTCCTTGCCGACCTTCTCCATCGCCTCGGCGATCTTCTCGCCGACCTCGCGATCGCCGTTGGCCGAAATGATTCCGACCTGGGCGATCTCGTTGGAGCCCGACACGTCCTTCGAGCGCTTCTTCAGGTCCTCGACCACCTTGCCGACAGCCAGGTCGATGCCGCGCTTCAGGTCCATCGGGTTCATGCCGGCGGCGACCGACTTCATGCCTTCGCGGACTATCGCTTGGGCAAGTACCGTCGCCGTGGTGGTTCCGTCGCCGGCCACGTCGCTGGTCCGTGAAGCGACTTCGCGCACCATCTGCGCACCCATGTTCTCGAACTTGTCCTTGAGTTCGATCTCCTTGGCGACGGTGACTCCGTCCTTGGTGATGCGCGGAGCGCCGAAGCTCTTGTCGATGACGACGTTGCGGCCCTTGGGACCGAGCGTAACTTTCACCGCATTGGCGAGGATATCGACGCCGCTGAGGATGCGCTCACGCGCATCGCGGCTGAATTTCACTTCCTTGGCTGCCATCTGGCTACCCTTTCGTTACTTGTAAGTTTGCTAAGTTCACTCCTCAACGCGCGCGCGTGAGGCGCGAAGGTCAGCCGACAATCCCGAGGATGTCGCTTTCCTTCATGATGATGAGGTCTTCACCGTCGATCTTGACTTCGGTGCCTGACCATTTGCCGAACAGGATCTTGTCGCCCGCTTTGACGTCCAGCGGAGTGACCTTGCCCTCTTCGGACCTGGTGCCGACGCCGACGGCGACGACTTCGCCCTCTTGTGGCTTTTCTTTCGCGGTGTCGGGAATGATGATTCCGCCCGATGTCTTCTCTTCGGCCTCGACGCGGCGGACGAGGACACGGTCATGAAGCGGCCTGAAACCCATAGGT
>JBKPKF010000157.1:0-6122 GCA_046730995.1 Pseudomonadota bacterium | reverse complement strand
GACCTCAGTGCGGGACCACAGGTAACGTCGCTGCCTCGCGGTCGCCCAGAAGCGATAGATGCCCAGCGTGCAGATGATGAGAAGGGCGTTGGTCGCGGCGATCGGCAGATATTCGCGCCAGTTGCCGGTAAAGCGGATCGCGCGGTCGTCGCCGGCCGCGGCCCACTCGTGATGACTGTCCATTACTCCCCCTTCTCGACGGGGACGGAAAGTGCAGGGAGGAGAGGGACTTGGCAAGGGCCTGCCGAGCACGGTTGAGGCCCTGCGTGGCCGCCGCTACATGCCCGGCTCAATGACCAGGATGTTCAAGATCGCGCTCCCCGACGGTTCGGTGAAGGAGATGCCCGAGGGATCGACCCCGGCCGACGTCGCCGCGGCGATCGGGCCGGGCCTCGCCAAGGCCGCCCTCGCCGCGAAGGTGGACGGAGAGATTCGCGACATTACGCGCCCGTTCGAAGGCGACTCCAGCCTGGCGCTGATCACGTCGCGCGACGAGGCCGATGCGCTCGAGCTCGTCCGCCACGATTATGCCCACGTGCTCGCCGAAGCCGTGCAGAACCTGTTTCCCGGCACGCAGATCACCTTCGGTCCGGCGACGGACGACGGTTTCTATTACGATTTCGCTCCGACTGCCGAGCGCGGCCCTTTCACCGAGGAGGACCTGCCCGCGATCGAGGAAGAAATGCGGCGCGTCATCGCCGCCGACAAGGTGCTGGTGCGCGAGGTCTGGTCGCGCGACCAGGTCCGCGATTTCTTCGAGAAATCGGGCGAGGCGTTCAAGGCGGAATGGGTGATGGAGCTGCCGGAGAGCGAGACCATCACCATGTACCGGACCGGCGAGGGCGAGCAGGCATGGGTGGACCTCTGTCGAGGCCCGCACCTCGCCTCGACCGGCAAGCTCGATCCCAATGCGTTCAAGCTGACCCGGGTGTCGGGCGCCTATTGGCGTGGCGACCCCAAGAACCCGATGCTCTCGCGGATCTACGGGACCGCCTGGCTGAACCGGAAGCAGCTCGACGAATATCTCCTCCGGCTCGAGGAAGCGGCCAAGCGCGATCATCGCAAGATCGCGCAGGAGATGGACCTGTTCCACCTCCAGGGCGAAGCTCACGGGAGCGTTTTCTGGCACCCCAAGGGGTGGGTGATCTGGCGCCAGCTCGAGGCATATATGCGCCGCCGGCTCGACGCCGCCGGCTACGATGAGATCAAGACTCCGCAGCTCATCGATTCGAAGCTGTGGGTCCAGTCGGGCCACTGGGGCAAGTTCCGCGAAAATATGTTCGTGGTGCCCGACGAGGTCCCCTCAACCGAGGAGGGCAGGCCGGTCATCTCCGGCGATGCCGAGCTCATGGCCTTGAAGCCAATGAACTGCCCCGCGCATATCCAGGTCTTCAAGCAGGGCATCACGAGCTACAAGGAGCTGCCCTTGAGGCTCGCCGAATTCGGCTGCTGCCATCGCAACGAGCCGCATGGCGCTCTCCACGGCATCATGCGGGTGCGCCAGTTCACGCAGGACGACGCGCACATTTTCTGCACTCACGAGCAGATCGTCGATGAAACCAAGCGTTTCTGTTCGCTTCTGGATTCCGTCTACCGCGACCTCGGTTTCGCCGACTACCAGGTGAAGCTCGCGACCCGGCCCGACGAGCGCATTGGAAGCGACGAGGAATGGGACAGAGCAGAGACCGATCTCGAGACGGCGCTGAAGGAAACCGGGCTCGAATATGAGATCCTGCCCGGTGAGGGCGCCTTCTATGGCCCCAAGCTCGAATTTCATTTGACGGACGCGATCGGGCGAACCTGGCAATGCGGGACCCACCAGCTCGACCCGCAAATGCCCAAGCGACTCGGCGCGGTCTACATCGGCGAGGATGGCGAGAAGCACCATCCATTGATGTTCCACCGTGCGATCCTGGGCACTTTCGAGCGGTTCATCGGCATTTTGATCGAACATTATGCGGGCAAGTTCCCGCTATGGCTGGCGCCGGTGCAGGCGGTCGTCGCGACGATCGTATCCGACGCCGACGCCTATGCCGATGAGGTCTCGTCGAAGCTCGCCGAGGCCGGTATCCGGGTCGAAACGGACCTTCGCAACGAGAAGATCAACTATAAGGTGCGCGAGCACTCTCTCGCCAAAATCCCGCTCCTGTTGGTCGTCGGCAAGCGCGAGGCCGAGGAACGCACCATCGCTCTCAGGCGCCTTGGAAGCGACGACCGGCAGGCAATGATGCGTCTCGACGAGGCAGTCGCCATGATCCGCGAGGAAGCCCTTCCGCCCGATTTACGCTGACGCGAGTCCGCCACAGGTTGCGGCAAAAACGACTCACTTATGCTCGAGCGGACTTTCCTTCCCGCTCCGGAATGCCTAACTCGCACCCTGTCCAACAACGATTATGGAGTCTTCGCTATACCGCCGCCCTATCCGCGCCGTTCAATGGCGCCGCCGCAGCCGATGTCCGGCCCCCGCTACAATGAGTTCATCCAGTCACAAAAAGTGCGGGTGATCGACGAGAACGGCGAAAATCTGGGCGTCATGTTTACGCGGGAGGCTTTCGAGCAGGCGCAGGCAGTCGGGCTCGACCTGGTCGAGATTTCGCCCAACGCCGATCCGCCGGTCGCCAAGTTCCTCGACATCGGCCGCTACAAATATGAAGCGCAGAAGAAGGCGGCGGAGCAGCGCAAACGCCAAAAGACGCAGGAAATCAAAGAGATCAAGATGCGTCCGAACATCGACGACCACGACTATGACACGAAGATGAAGAAGGTCTTCGAGTTCCTCGAGGAGGGGGACAAGGTGAAGGTCACGATGCGCTTCCGCGGGCGCGAGATGGCCCACGGCGAGCTTGGCATGGCCGTTCTCCGCCGAGTGCAGGAGCAGACTGCCGACATGGCCAAGATCGAGGCCCATCCCCGCATGGAGGGCCGCCAGATGCTGATGGTGCTCGCTCCGAAATAAGCCATGGGCAGCTGGGACAAATCGCTCGAGTGCCTGCGCTGCTCCGGAAGCATGGAGCCCGGCTTCATCGTCGATGAGGGCTACGGCAAAAGCGTTATCGCAAAGTGGGTTGCCGGCGAGCCGCAGAAGAGCTTCTGGAGGGGCCTTAGGCTCCGCGGAAACGAGCAGATCGAGGTTGCGACCTATCGTTGCCGTCGTTGTGGATATCTCGAAAGCTACGCTTAGGCTCGATCCAGCCTCTACTTACACTGTTGCAATTATGCTTCATCTGCGCAGGCTTTGGGTGACCTCTCGGTCGCCGTCGCTTTTCATGTCACGCGAACGGCATTAGCGTCCCTCCCCGGAGCATCGCTCCGACAGGGGAGAGGAATATGCGCAAGTCGGTGTGGCTGCTTTCGGCAGCGCTCGTAGCAATTGCATCGCCGGCCATCGGCCAGACGTCTCAATCCACCACGGATACCGACAAGAGCTCGGCCAAGCCGCCCGAAAGTGCGACCGAGGGTGCCGCGGTCCAGGACCAGGCGACCGAACAGCAGCCGGTCAACGCCGGCGACATCGTCATCACCGCGACTCGGCGCAACCAAGCCTTGTCCGACGTGCCGATGGCGGTCAGCGCGGTGACCGCGCAGCAGCTCGAATATACCGGCGCCAGCGACATTCGGCAGCTCAACCAGGTCGCTCCATCCCTTTTGGTCTCCTCGACGTCGTCGGAAGCAGGCGCGGGCGTCGCCCGAATTCGCGGCATCGGCACCGTCGGCGACAATCCGGGCCTCGAAAGCTCGGTCGGTGTGTTCATCGATGGAGTCTATCGCTCGCGCGCTGGTGTCGCGCTCACGGAGCTTGGCCCACTGGACCGAATCGAGGTCCTCCGCGGACCGCAGGGAACATTGTTCGGCCGCAACACCTCTGCCGGCCTGATCTCGATCATCACCGCCAAGCCGCGGTTCACGACCGAAGTAGGCGGCCAGATCGACATCGGCAACTATAACGAACGCCGCGCCGAGCTCAGCCTCAATGCGCCGCTCGGCGACACGATCGCCGCGCGCATCGACGGCGTCTATTTAAAGCGCGACGGTTTCCTGAAGGACGACATCTCCGGACGGCGAGTGAACGACCGCGACCGGTGGATGGCTCGCGGACAAGTGTTGTTCCAGCCGAACGACGATCTCTCGGTTCGGATCATCGGCGATTATTCGCAGCGGCGCGAGGAATGTTGCGCGGCGCCGTACCTTCCGGCGCACGACACGATCGCTTCGGGCGGAAGCGTGATTGAGGCGCCCTCGACCATCGCCACGATCGAACGCGGGCTGGGCGCGATCATCAACGACGATCCGTTTCACCGCCACGTGTCGATCACGCCGAACCGCAGCTACAACGCCGACGTCAACGACGGCGGCATTTCGGGCGAGGTCGTGTACGATTTCGGCGGTGCCGAGCTGACCTCGATCTCAGCTTATCGCTACAACAAGTACACCCGCGGGCAGGACGCCGACTTCAATAACCTCGACATCCTGTACCGTGACGGCAGCGGCGGCGCGTTCAACCGGTTCAAGACTTTCACTCAAGAGGTTCGGCTCCAGGGAAATGCGTTCGGCAACAAGCTCGACTGGCTTGTCGGCGGTTACTACGCCAACGAGAAGCTGCGGCTGAAGGATAACCTCGCCTACGGCAACGATTATGCGGCCTATGCAAACTGCCTGGTTGCCAACAATTTCGCGCAAGCCCTGATTGCATCGGGTGTTCCGGCCGTCCAGGCGCTCGGTGGGTCGCTGGTTCAGCCGGGCGCGGCCGGCGGCGGTACCTGCTTCAATCAGGCGACCGCAGGAGTGATCGTCGGACTGCTTCCGGCAGCGCAGCAAGGGGTGTTCCGGGCATTCTCGCGGTTGACGCCGTTCAATGCCCCAACCTTCACCAACAGCGGCTTTTCCAACGTTACGAGCCCGGCACTGACGTTGAACGGCACCGCGCTCGATGACTTGTACGATCAGTCGAGCAACAACTGGGCGCTGTTCACACACAACATCTTCTCGATCACCGACCGGCTGAAGATAACGGTCGGAGCACGCTACACGCACGAGAGGAAGAAGCTGGATGCCGACCTGACGGACAACAATACGCTGTGCGTGCTGCTCTCCGGGACGTCGCTCCAGACTCTTCCCTGTGTGAGTCCGGGCATTCCCGGCGGAGCGCTGAGCCTCGAGGATTCGAGGTCCGAGTCGAAACTGTCGGGCACGGCTGTGCTCAGCTACAAGCCAACCGACCGGCTGCTGACCTACGCCAGCTACGCCCGCGGATACAAAGCCGGCGGCTTCAACCTCGACCGTTCGGCGCTATGGCGGGCTCAGCCGATCACTCCACCCACGCTGCCGACCGCCGTGCTCACGAACCCACCCCTGTCGGGTAATGGCGCAATTTGCGTCAACGTCCTGCAAACAGGCTGCCAGGGGATCATTGCCTCCGCCGCGAATCTCCAGTTCAAGCCCGAAACCAACGATGCGTTCGAGGTCGGCGCCAAGTACAACGGTATCGGCTTCGACATTAACCTCGCGGTCTTCCATCAGCTGTTCAAGAACTTCCAGCTGAACACGTTCAACGGGCTCAACTTCGTCGTCGAGAACGTCAATAGCTGCGACGAGGATCTGGTGCCACCAGGCTCAGATGAGGACAACAGCGCGCTGACGGGCGTTTGCGGCGGCCATACGCGGGCCGGCGTTAAGAGCTACGGTTTCGAGCTCGAAGCTTTCACCCGTCCGATGCGGGACCTCCAGGTCAACGGCGGCATCGTCATGGCCAACACCAAGTATCGGCACAACCTGGTGGGAGCGGGCGGCCGTGCACTCACCAACGCCTTGTTCCAGCTGCCCGGACGCCGAATCTCCAACTCGTCGGAATGGACCGGGACGGCGTCGATCGCCTGGACCCCGCCGATCGGCAATAGCGGGATGCGCGCGCTCTTCTATCTCGATGGGCGACTCACGACCGCGTACAACACCGGCTCGGATCTCGACATCGAGAAGCGGCAGAAGGGCTTTTCGGTATTCAACGGGCGCGTCGGCGTCCACGGTCCGGGCGACAGCTGGGCAATCGAGTTCTGGGGCCAGAACCTGCTTAACGAGGATTTCCTGCAGGTCGCGTTCGACGCTCCGATCCAGGGCGGTTGCACGAC
>JBKPKF010000156.1:0-8135 GCA_046730995.1 Pseudomonadota bacterium | reverse complement strand
GGCGGGGCGCTCCGGCGCTCCGCCTTTTTGCTTGGTCGCGACATGCCGGCTTTGGCTTTCGTCACTTCCGATATACCGTTTGCCGTTAACCGATCCGATTCGTCCCTGAACGGGGCAGTTTGTTGATCGGCTGTGGGAATTTTTAGAAAGCGTAAACCGAATCGTTTGATAAAGTGCTGTTCGACGGTGGCCGGGGGTGGGGCCGCCAAACGGTCAACCTGAGTGGGGGGGAACCACGACGGAGACCTAAGTGAACGTACAGGCCCCGCGCGATTTCATTGACCGCCGCCAGCTTGCGAGCGCGCTACGCGCCTTGCGCCGCGGTGATTTCAGCATTCGCCTCTCCGAAGACATGGATGGCATCGACGGCGAGATCGCCGGCCTCTTCAACGAGGTGGTGTCGCTCAACGAAGAGATGGCGAGCGAGTTCGAGCGCCTCTCAAAGGTCGTCGGCAAGGAAGGCAAGATCACCCAGCGTGGCCGGGTGAAGAATGCCAGCGGCGGATGGGAAACGGCGCTCCGGTCGGTCAACGAGCTCATCGAAGACATGGTCCAGCCGACCGCCGACGTCGCCCGCGTCATCGGCGCGGTCGCGAAGGGCGATCTATCCCAATCCATGACGGTCGAAGTGGACGGGCGTCCGCTCCGTGGGGAGTTCCTGCGGATCGGCAAGGTGGTCAACACCATGGTCGAACAGCTCGCCTCTTTCGCGTCTGAGGTGACCCGCGTCGCCCGCGAGGTGGGCACCGAAGGCAAGCTCGGCGGACAAGCCAGGGTGAAGGGCGTCGCCGGCACCTGGAAGGACTTGACCGATAACGTCAACGCGATGGCGACCAACCTGACTGGACAGGTGCGCAACATCGCCGAAGTGACGACCGCTGTGGCTCGTGGCGATCTTTCCAAGAAGATCGACGTCGAAGTGAAGGGCGAGATCCTCGAGCTCAAAAACACGATCAACACGATGGTCGATCAGTTGAATGCCTTCGCTTCCGAAGTGACCCGCGTCGCGCGCGAGGTGGGCACCGAGGGCAAGCTCGGTGGACAAGCTCGCGTCGAAGGCGTCGCCGGCACCTGGAAGGACCTCACCGACAACGTGAACTTGATGGCCGACAACCTCACCGGCCAGGTCCGCAACATCGCGGAGGTTACGACCGCGGTCGCCAAGGGCGATCTTTCCAAGAAGATCACGGTCGACGTGAAAGGCGAGATCCTTGAGCTCAAGAACACCATCAACACCATGGTGGACCAGTTGAACGGCTTCGCGTCCGAAGTGACACGTGTGGCGCGCGAAGTCGGAACGGAGGGCAAGCTCGGCGGACAGGCCAAGGTCCCTGGCGTTGCGGGCACGTGGGCCGACCTCACCGACAACGTCAACCTGATGGCCGCGAACCTTACGGGGCAGGTGCGCAACATCGCCGAGGTGACGACCGCGGTCGCCAAGGGCGACCTGTCCAAGAAAATCACCGTCGACGTCCGCGGCGAGATTCTGGAGCTGAAGGACACCATCAACACGATGGTGGATCAGCTGAACTCCTTCGCTTCCGAGGTAACCCGCGTGGCGCGCGAAGTCGGCACGGAAGGGAAGCTCGGCGGCCAGGCGCAGGTCCGCGGCGTTGCCGGGACGTGGAAGGATCTCACCGACAACGTCAACCTGATGGCGGCGAACCTGACGGGGCAGGTGCGCAACATCGCTGACGTGACCACCGCCGTCGCGCGGGGCGACCTGTCCAAGAAGATCACGGTCGACGTGAAGGGCGAGATTCTGGAGCTTAAGGACACCATCAACACGATGGTCGACCAGCTGAACGGCTTCGCATCGGAGGTCACGCGCGTGGCGCGCGAAGTCGGCACGGAAGGCAAGCTGGGCGGTCAGGCGCAGGTGCCCGGAGTTGGAGGTACGTGGAAGGATCTGACCGACAATGTGAACCTGATGGCAACACGCCTCACCAACCAGGTCCGCGGCATCGCCGAAGTCGTGACCGCCGTGGCTCAGGGCAATCTGAAGCGCAAGCTGACCGTGGACGCACAAGGCGAAATCGCTGCTCTGGCCGATACGATCAACTTCATGATCGACACCTTGTCCACCTTCGGCGACCAGGTCACCAATATGGCCCGCGAGGTGGGCATTGAGGGTCGGCTCGGCGGCCAGGCGCGGGTGCCGGGGGCCGCCGGATTGTGGCGCGATCTGACGGACAACGTGAACCAGCTCGCAGCCAACCTCACCAACCAGGTGCGATCGATCGCCGAGGTTGCGACCGCCGTTACCCAGGGCGACCTTACCCGCTCGATCGCCGTCGAGGCTTCCGGCGAGATGGCGGCGCTCAAAGACACCATCAACGAGATGATCAGCAATCTGAAGGAGCAGACGCTCAAGAATGCGGAGCAGGACTGGCTCAAGACTAATCTCGCTCGCTTCTCCCGAATGCTGCAGGGCGAGCGCGATCTAGCAACCGTGTCGAACCTCATCATGACTGAGCTCGCGCCGCTCGTGAACGCCCAATATGGCGTGTTCTACGTGACTCGGCGCGAGGAGGAAGAAACCAAGCTCGAGCTGGTCGCGAGCTATGGCGCGGAAAGTGCCGAACAGCTCAAGCAAGAGTTCAACCTGCGCGAAGGGTTGATTGGGCAGGCCGCGGCGGACCGTCGGCCGATCCTGCTCAAAAATGTGCCACCCGATTTCGTCCGCATCGGATCGGGGCTCGGCAATGCCACGCCGGCCAACGTCAACATCCTGCCCGCCTTGTTCGAGGACGAGGTCAAGGCCGTCATCGAGTTGGCCTCGTTCAGCGAGTTCAACGAGACCCACCAAAGCTTCCTCAACCAGCTGATGGAATCGGTCGGGATCGTCTTGAACACGATCGCCGCGACCATGCGCACCGAAGGCCTGCTCGAGCAGTCGCAGCTTCTGACCCAGGAACTCCAAGCCCGGCAAACCGAGCTCACGCGCAAGCAAGAAGAACTGCACGCGACCAACGACGAGCTGCAAGAGAAAGCTCAGCTGCTCGAGAATGAGAAGAAACAGGTCGAGGCGAAAAACCTCGAGATCGAAATGGCGCGCCGAGCGCTGGAGGAGAAAGCCGAGCAGCTGGCTTTGACCTCGAAATACAAGTCCGAGTTCCTCGCCAACATGAGCCACGAGCTGCGGACCCCGCTCAATTCCCTGCTGATCCTGTCAAAGCTGCTGTCAGACAATACCCAAGGAAATCTCAACGAAAAGCAGGTTGAGTTCGCCAGGACGATCAATTCCGCAGGCTCCGACTTGCTCAACCTCATCAACGACATCCTCGACCTGTCGAAGGTGGAATCCGGAACGGTAACGATCGAGGTCGGCGCCATGCCAATGCAGAGCCTGAAGCTGCACATGGATCGCACATTCCGCCAGCTCGCTACTGACAAGGGGTTGGATTTCAAGGTCAAGTTCGACGCCAGAATGCCTGAGACGATCCGCACCGACGAAAAGCGGCTTCAGCAGATTTTGCTCAATCTCTTGTCGAACGCGTTCAAGTTCACCTCGAAAGGCAGCGTGACGCTGGGAGCGCGCTGCGTGGACAAGGGTTGGAGCCCCGACCATCCGGTGCTTCGCAATGCCGCGCAGGCCATCGAAATCACAGTCACCGACACAGGCATCGGGATTCCGGAAGAAAAGCAGAAGCTGATTTTCGAGGCGTTCCAGCAAGCCGACGGAACGACCAGCCGCAAATATGGCGGAACTGGGCTGGGGCTTTCCATCAGCCGGGAAATCGCCCGTCTCATCGGCGGCGAACTGAGAGTCAGGTCCATACAGGGCGAAGGCTCGACCTTCACGCTTTACGTGCCGCTTGAGGTGACGCCAGCGGCAAGCGCGGTCACCGGCTCGACGGCGCGTTACGACAATAGTGGAGCGGTGGTGCCTTCGGCTTTGCCGACCGGCTTCGAGGTCAGTGATGACCGCGATGATCTTGGGAGGGGTCCATTCGTGCTCATCGTCGAGGACGACCCCGCGTTCGCGGCAATCTTGCTGGATGCGGCGCATGAGGCCGACCTGAAGGGCGTCGTGTCGACGGCTGGGGCGGGAACTCTTGCCATGGCCCGCAAACTCCAGCCTTCGGCGATCACCCTGGACCTCGGACTTGCAGACATCGACGGGTTCGTCCTGCTGGACTTGCTGAAGCATGATCCCGACACCAGGAAGATACCCGTCCACGTCATCTCCGGCGTCGACCGGCGTGGAGCTGCGATGGGAATGGGTGCCTTCGGAGTCACCGAAAAGCCCGCGGAGCGGGCCGATCTCGTGCGCATATTCCGCGCTCTTCGCGACGAGGCCGCAAAGCAAAAACCGCGGCGCCGCAGGAAATCCGAGTCCGCGGTCGTGTCCCGGCCGATCCCTGAGCTCGCTGGATCGAAGGTGCTGATCGTCGACGACGACATCCGCAACATTTTCTCCCTCACCAGCGTTTTGGAGAGCCATGACGTGGAGGTTCTCCACGCCGAGCGCGGGAAAGACGGAATCCTGATCCTGGAGCAGACGCCGGGCGTCGATGTTGCGCTGATCGACATCATGATGCCGGACATGGACGGCTATGAAACGATGCAGCAGATCCGCAAGCGACCCGAACTTGCCGACCTGCCGCTGATTGCGGTCACCGCCAAGGCGATGAAGGGCGACCGGCAGAAGTGCCTGGACGCGGGCGCGTCCGACTATATCGCCAAGCCGGTCGACCTCGAGCTGTTGCTGGCGTTGCTTCGCGTATGGATCACCCGAGCCCGAGAGGGTGAGACGGCCGTCGCTTCACGGATCCCGCTGGAGGCCGCGGAGTAAGCCAATGGTCGGGCGCGTGGGAAGGGGCCCCGCAATGGTGGCGACCGAGGAAGAACCGGTCGTTGCTTCTTCCGTCGAGCGCGCGAGGGTGCTGCTGGTCGACGACGACGAGCGCAACCTCCTCGCCATCGCCAATGTTCTCGAGGATTTGGGTGAGATCGTCCTCGCCCGGACCGGCGAGGAGGCCCTTCGTCACCTCCTCAAGGGCGATTTCGCCGTCATCCTTCTCGACGTCTACATGCCGATCATGGACGGCTACGAAACTGCCCAGATCATCCGCACCCGCGACCAGACCAAGGGCATTCCGATTGTCTTCCTGTCCGCGGTCAACAAGGAAACCGAGCACCAGCTGCGCGGCTATGCGATGGGCGCCGTCGATTATGTGTTCAAGCCGGTCGATCCCATCATCCTTCGATCGAAGGTCGCTGTGTTCGTCGAGTTGTTCGAGAAATCGAAGGAGATCGAGCGCAAGGCGCGCCAGGAACAGGCGTTGCTCGATGCCAATCTGCACGCGAATGCCGAGCGGCTTCGGGCGGAACAGGAATTGCGCCGGGCCGAGCAACTCCAGGCGGCGATCATCCAGTCATTGCCGATGGTGCTCTACCAGATGCCGATTGGCACCGATCGAACGGCTCCGAATTTCATCAGTGGCGATTTCGAAGCGTTGACTGGCCTCAGGCCCGACGACGTGCACAACGATCCGCGGGTTTGGATCGAGCGTCTTCATCCCGACGATCACGACAAAGTCATGCGAGCGGTCACTGCGAGCTTAACGTCCGGACGTTTGTCGATCGAATATCGCTGGCAGTGCGCTGACGGCCGGTACAAGCACCTCCTCGACCAAGCCGTGCTGCTCAGGGACATTGAGGGCCGTCCGGTCGAGTTTGCCGGATCGATCACCGACATTTCAGAGCAAAGATCGTTGGAAAGCCAGCTGATCCAGGCACAGAAGATGGACGCGATCGGCAAGCTGACCGGAGGGATCGCGCACGACTTCAACAATCTGCTGGCCGCCGTGATCGGTGGCCTCGGGCTCCTCGAACGCCGCGCCCAGCTCGGGGATGAGCATGGTCGGATCCTCAGCATGACCATGCGGGCCGCCGAGCAAGGCAGCGATCTCGTCAGGCGCTTACTGGCCTTTGCCCGACGCCAGAAGCTCGAGCCGCAAGCCGTTAACCTCGCGTCGCTGCGGGAGGGAGTTTCAGACCTGCTGACTCATACGCTCGGCGGGCTGGTCGAGCTGACCTGGCGAGTCGATCGCGGTGTGTGGAACGTCTTTGCGGATCAGGCGCAGCTCGAACTCGCGCTTATCAACCTTATCATAAACGCGCGCGATGCCATGCCCGCCGGAGGTACGGTCACGATTTTTGCGGAGAACCGAAAGGTCGCCCCCGGTGAGCTGCCGGTTATCGCGACCGGTGATTATGTGCTGCTGTCGGTCACGGATACCGGCATGGGGATCAACGCGGACGACCTCGAAAAGGTGATGGAGCCTTTTTTCACCACAAAGGACGTCGGCAAAGGCAGCGGACTGGGCCTTAGCATGGTCTATGGCTTCGCCAAGCAATCGAACGGTGCGTTCCACATCGAAAGTGAGGTGGGCAAGGGCACTACGGCGAGGTTGTGGCTGCCGCGTGCGCCAGCCGTGCGCTCGACCAAGCGCAAGACGCCGGAGACGAAGCGCCGTCGGCTAACGAGAAAGCTGAGCCTGTTGCTCGTCGACGACCATCCCGAAGTAAGAAGCACGACTGCGGCCGTCCTTGAAGAAATGGGTCACGAAGTGCTGCAGGCCGCGAACGGAGCCGAGGCTCTTCGTGTACTCAAGGAAAATGATTGCCGCAGCAATCTCCTGATTACCGATTATGCCATGCCCCATCTCTCGGGCACCGAATTCTTGCGTGAGGCGCGGGCCTTATGCCCGGATGTGCCGGCCCTGATCATCACCGGCTATGCGGAGGCGAACGCGATCGCCGACCGCCCGGCCAACGTTGAAATCCTCCTCAAGCCCTTCACTCCCGCGATGCTCGATGATGCGATCGCGCGAATTTGCGAGCCTCAGGATGTGGCAGGCTGAGCACAAATAGCGCGCCGGCGTGAGCGCGGCACGGCAAATTGCGCAACCGGAGCGCTCCTCGCGGGTTACATCGCCATCGATCATTCCCATGTTTGAGGTTTGCCTGTGCCCGCCCGCGAGGACTCGCCAAATGCGAAATTTGAGGAAGTCAGCTCCAATCTCAGCGAGGGCCTGAAAACTTGCCGCACGGTGGTGCGTAGCTACCGCACCTTGTTAGTCGGCAATCCCCTCCCCGCGACACAGGCTGCGGTGAATGACGACGGCGCGTGGAGCGAAGCGGACGTGGGGCCGAACGAATCCTAAGCGTCGATGAGCAGGCGTCCGCGGTCGCGGCGGATGGGCAGGTTGATAAGATCCTCGATCGGCAGATCGGCCGCGGCCTCGTCCATCCTCCGCCAACCGTCGCGGCCCAGGCGCTCAAGCGGGCGGAACTGCGTCTTGTAGGCCATTCGAGAGCTGCCCTCGACCCAATAGCCGAGATAGACATAGGGCAGGCTGGCCCGGGCGGCGCGGATGATATGGTCGAGGATGATGAAGGTCCCGAGCCCCTTCCTGACCTCGGGCCCGACGTCGAAGAAGCTGTAGATCATGCTGAGGCCGTCGCTCTGCTGGTCGCTGAGGCATGCGCCGACGAGCTTGCCCGGCGCGCCGTTCTTCGACGGCTCGCGATATTCGATGAGGTAGGTCCGGACAGGCGTCTGCTCGACCATGTCGGCGAAATCGCTCTCGTCCATCTCGGCCATGCCGCCGCCCGGGTGACGCACCGCGAGATATTTGCGGAGGAGCCTATATTGCTCCTCGGTCGTCCATGGCTTGCACGCCGTGACCTCGAGGTCGGCATGACGGCGCAGCAATTTGCGCTGCGTGGCGTTGGCCTCGAACTCCGCGGCAAGGACTCGGACGGAAATGCAGGCAGAACAATCGATGCAGCTCGGCCGGTAGGCGACCGACTGGCTGCGGCGAAAGCCGATCCGGCCAAGCGCCTCGTTCAATTCGCTCGCATGACGGCCGGAAAGCTCGGTGAAAACCTTCCGCTCGACCTTGCCCGGCAAATAGGGGCACGGGCTCGGGTTCGTCACGAAGAACTTGGGAAAGCGGAATGGTGCGCTCACCCGCAACGCCTCCAATGGTTACGCCACTCTTTATGCGACTGGTAAACGCCGAAGGAAAGACTTTGGAGGCTACAAAGAAGGTTAAAGTCTTCGAGTGTGCCGGAATGGCACCGTCCCGCTAGTCGAGCTGCGCCCGCTCCACCTCGAATCC
>JBKPKF010000155.1:0-18958 GCA_046730995.1 Pseudomonadota bacterium | reverse complement strand
GCTCAAGCTCGAGGAGGACATTCGTAATGGCCTCCAGAAGGGCGAGTTCGTTCCCTTCTTTCAGCCGCTGATCGACCTGACGTCGCGTGAACTGGTCGGCTTCGAGGCGCTTGCCCGCTGGCGATCGCCCACCCGCGGTTTCATGGAAGCGGAAGGCTTCATCGAGGCGGCTGAGCGCACCGGGCTCATCGCACCGCTGACGATGCAGATCATGGAGGAAGCGCTGGGCGAGGCGCGCGATTGGCCCGCCCACCTCAAGATCGCGGTCAACATTTCGCCGGCGCAATTTCGCGACCGTACGCTCGCCGAACAGGTGATGAAGGTTCTCGCAAAGACAGGCTTTCCTGCGCACCGCCTCGAAGTCGAGATCACCGAAGCGTCGCTGCTTGAGGATCGCGATCAGGTGCTGACGATCGTCCAGAGCCTGAAAAATGTCGGGGTCACGATTTCGCTCGACGATTTCGGCACGGGCTATGCGTCGCTTGCGCAGGTCAACAACCTGCCGATCGACCGAATCAAGATCGACAAGAGCTTCATCAGCACGATGGTGAAGAGCGAGCAGACAGCGGCGATCGTCGATACCATCGCAAGCCTTGGTCACACTCTTAGCGTGCCGATCACCGCCGAGGGGGTCGAGTCCGAGCAAATCCGCAGCGAACTGGAGAAGTTCGGCTGTTCGGAAGCTCAGGGCTGGCTGTTCGGGCGCGCCGTGTCCGCCGATACCGTCCGCACCTTCCTCGACATGAAGGAGGCGCACGGGAAGTCGGATGAAACGCCGCCGTCGAAGCCCGAGGACCTCACGCGCTTCACCCCGCGCATTGCGCGGCGCTGAGCGCCCATCAATTGATCGTTGATTAGTTGCCGGTTCGAGCGGCCGCCTGCGCGACCTGCAGGGGCGTGACGGCGAAAACCGCCTTGCCGTCGAGATTGCCGGGCGGCGAATAACGGCAGATGAGATAATCCCAATCGGCCGTGAAGATTGCGCAGCCGACATGGGTCGTCGTCGGCCACACCATCTGCGTGTAGTGCGCGACATCCTCCCAGCGGCCGGTCGCACTCACAGCCGGAAAGATACCGGGCTGCATAATGCGCTTTTCGGAGGACCACAGGCCGACGAGCTGTTCGGGAGTCATCGTCCCGTGCGAGGCCATTGCCAGGTTCTCGCGTTGCCCAGGACGGGTCTCCCGCGCCGAATGGACAAGCTGGTGCAGGCCGGCGAGCGTCGGTCCGTAAGACGCCGCCGAGGCCGCAAGATAGGGATCCCAGACGAGCGGCGGGCTCCCGACCGCTGCTCGCTCGCGGTTGTGCGCCTCGAGCAACCGGGTGGTGAGCTCGGCGGCTGCGCCGGCGAACTTCGGAGCCGGAGGAAGCTTGGCGAACGGGCCTTGCGCCGCCGCGGGCGCGGCCAGCGACAGCCAAAGCACAGCAGCTGCGAAGGTCCCTCTGGTCATGGGACCGATATTGCCGCGACACCGCTAACAGCCGCTCAAGGCCATTGGTTAACGCTAGAACGCTTTTCCGATGGAGAGCGTCAGCCGATAATCGTTGTCCGGGTGTGACTTCCGAATGTGCTGCCATAGTGGAACGCCGAGGGATGCGGCCAAGGACAAGCCCGATGCCGAATTGAACCGCGCGCCAGGCGCGATCCAGACGGACTTGCCGCCGCTCGCTTCCTCGACCTCGTCGCCGACCTTCTGGCGCCCCTCCCACTCGCCGGTCAGCTCGACGAAGGCGTCCCAGCTCGCGTGGCGGTCCGTGTCGCGATGATCGTCCAGTTCGTCACCGTGGTGGTGGTTGAGGCTTGCGCCGTCGTTATGGTGATGCGCGTCGCCGAAGCGATACGACAGCGCTATGCCACCCTGAATCCGATCGCCAAGCTCCGTCTCTTGAGCCCCCTCCGTCGACATTTGATAGATTGCGCTCGCGCTAAAGCCCAAAGGCCCGATCTTCGTGCCGAACGCGGCTCCAACGAGCGGATCCCAACTGCCGGTGCCCGGCTGGTGCTCAGTTTCCAGCCGCTCGCCGTCGGGACTCTTTTTATGTGTGCTGCCAGTCGGGATTTTGATCCCGCCGAGGAGCGCGAGACCATCAGCGGGACGATATTTGGCGAGCAGGCTGAGGTCGCCGATACCGGAGACGCTGCCGAGGCCGACCACCTCGTTCACGACCGATCCACCGACGTGCGAATGCTCCCCCTCGCGCAGATCGTCCCGCCGCACAAAGGGTAGCTCGGCCGAAATGGTGAGCCGGTGGCTCACTCCGTAGGCCGCGCCCAGCGACGCGTTGAGATTGTAGTCGGTGTTGTGCGCGTGAATGTGCTGGCCAGCGAGTGCCTCCAGCTCCTCATCCGAGCGCTGTTCCGGTCGAGTATAGGTCAGCCGGACGCCGACCGCGGCGTGACCGGCGTCAAGCGTCTCCGGGGAAAGGACGCTGAGACCGCCGCCAGAGCCGAAGCCGCTTGGCCCCATGTGATCGGCGATGGCCGGCGTGGCGAGGCACGCCACCGAAAGGAACAACAGCGATGACCGCATGGAGGACGCGCCTATGAGGGCCTACAGATTGCCGGGCAAGGGCCTCGCTCAACTAAATAGCTGGGCCTCTTCTACTTGGTCCCAATCGTGTCCGGGTTTCCGTCGGGATCGCCCTTAACCGTGCCGCCGCTAGCAGGTTGGCTGCGGGTCAGCAGGATCCCAGCAAGGTGCGGCGCCGCCATCGACGTTCCCGAGAGGGTCGCATACCCGCCGCCCTTGTACGTCGAGCGGATGCTCGAGCCCGGTTCCGCAAAGTCGATCGGCGGATTCCCGAAGTTCGAGAAGCTCGACCAATTGTCGCCCTGCGCGAACGAGGAGACGGTGTAGACGTTCGTTCCATTGGCTCGAGCCGGCGAGTGGTTCGTAGCCGAGTCAGACTCATTGCCCGCCGCAAGCGTAAACTTCACTCCGCCCGCAGCCGCGGCGATGACAGCATTGTCGAGCGCACTCGATGGACCGCCCCCCAGGCTCATGTTAGCGACGTCGCCGTCTCCACCATTCGCCGCGACGTAATCGACACCGGCGATTACGTCGGAGTTCGATCCGCTTCCGTTGTTGTTGAGTACGCGCACCGCGACAACTGTCGCGCCCGGGCTCACGCCGATGACGCCGATGCTGTTGTCCCTGGCGCCAATGATTCCGGCGACGTGACTGCCGTGACCGTTGCCGTCTTCAAATGACGGGCCAGTCGAGAAATTGTGGCTGCGGCCGGTGTCGACGTTCAGGTCCGGATGCGAGGAATCGATGCCGGTATCGATGACCCAGGCCGTACCGGTCCCCGACCCCGTGCCCGCGCCGCCTTTGACGCGAGTGATATTCCAACCAGTCGTCTGGGCCGGCTGCGAAGGAGTGGGCCTGCCAACGACCCTGAAGTCGAACGGCCCTCCCTGGATCGCGTCCATCTCTTGATCCTGCTCGCAAAAAGCGATGTTCGGATTGCGGCTGCGAAGCTGCGCTGCGGCATTGGCCGACATTCCGGCTGAAAAGCCGTGAATGCTGTGGCTATAAATATGCCGGATGCTCGCCCCGACGGCATTTGCCGCGCGGTTCGCTTCCCCTTGCACATTGCTGCCTGCGATGGCCCCTGCCTTGAACACGCAGATGTAGCTGCCGGCGATCTTGTCGCCTGGTTTGGCGGATGCCGCGCCGCTCCCTACCGCCACCGCCAGTGCCGCCACACCACCACAAATGAACAATACGCGCATGTCTGCCCCCCGAGTCGCAATCTGCGGAGCGCGCAGATTAACCGGTTAGCGGCAAACTGCAAATTACTGAATACACAGGAAGATTTTCCACGCAAAGAAAAGCGGCGGCGCGTTTCCGCACCGCCGCTTCCCTCTCTCTCAAACGGGCTTAGAGCGCGTTCGAAACGTTATTGAAGGTCGTGCCGAGCTTCGTCCCGATGTTCTGCATCGCGGCGATGGCAGCAACGGCAATCAGGGCAGCGATCAGACCATATTCGATGGCAGTCGCACCCTTCGAGTTCTTCAGAAGCTTAAGAAACTTGGCCATCTCTGGTCTCCTTAAAGGCTCCGTAATTGAGGAACTTTTCCCCACCTGCGCAGACCACAGCCCCGCGTAGGATGTCAGGAAATTAAGATTTGCTGGTTGAAAAACCCTTAAGATGCCGGGTTGCCGACAATTAACTTTGATTCACGGGCCTTTTCCGCCGAAGTTCACCGCCCTTCGATGATCTCCCCGATCATATTGGCGATTTCGCGCAAATCCTTCGTCGCGTCGCTCCACTCGTCGGGGAGCGGGCTCTTCCTGGTGGGCTCAGGCCGCCGCTCGGGAGCCCGGAATTCCGGCGGCAGGGGCGGACCGCGGCGATGGTCGATCGCAAGTGCGCTCACCATGAAATTGTGCCAGATCTGGGCCGGCACGGTGCCGCCGCTGACTTTGCCCAGGCTCTTGTTATCGTCTCGGCCGACCCACACGCCGACGACCAGGTCACCGGCGAAGCCGACGAACAAGGCATCGCGATTTTCCTGAGTCGTTCCGGTCTTGCCGAAGGTTGGGATCCACAGCGCCGCCCGGCGGCCTGTGCCGTTGTTCGCCGCGGCGTAGAGCAAATCGAGCATCGGTGCCTGGTCGCGCCGCCGGTCGAGCGAGCCGCCGGAACGGAACAGCGAGGCGATGCCTTCGTCATCTTCGCCGGCGGGCAAGCCCCGGGCCACGATGGGATAGCGCCCGCTGAGCACCGAAGCATAAGCGGACGTCAGCTCGAGCAGGCTGACCTGCGCAGTGCCGAGGGCTAGGCTTGGCTTATCCGGCAGTGCGCTCGTAATTCCCAAATCGCGGGCCGCCCGGATCACATTGCCTCGGCCGACGGATTCCGACAGGCGCACCGTCGCCGCGTTGCTGGACCTCGCAAAGGCCTCGCGCACGGTGATCTTTCCACGATACACGCCATCGTTGTTCACCGGCGTCCAGCCCCCGATCGTAATCGGTTCGTCTGCGATCATGCTGTCCGGCGTCCACCCCGCGCGCAGCGCGGCGAGATAGACGAACAATTTGAACGCAGATCCCGGCTGCCGTTCCGCCTGGACGACCCGGTTGAACGGAGATTCGCTGTAATTCTTGCCACCGACCATGGCGACGACTTGGCCGTCCGGCCGCATCGCGACCAGCGCTGCCTGGGCATCGCCGATGGCTGCCCGGCTCACGGCTCGAGCCGCGAGGCGTTGCAGGTCCCAGTCGAGGGTGGTCCTCACCTTCACCTCGCCAAAGTCGGCGTCGAACGCCTGGTTCGCCGCCGGCGTCACCCAATCGGCGAAATAGGTACCGCTGGGGATTCGCGATTGCTGCCCGACCGGCCGGGCCGGAGAGGTCAACAGTGCCTGCTTGCGGCTTATCGCCCCGGTGTCGGCCATGGTCCGGAGCACGAGCTTGGCGCGGGCTTGGGCTGCCTTGAGGTTATGGGTCGGCGCGAGACGCGAAGGCGCCTGCACCATTCCGGCCAGCATCGCCGACTGGGAGAGCGTCAGCTGTTCGGGATCACGATTGAAATAATGGTGCGCTGCGGCGCGCAGTCCATACACACCGTCGCCGAAATAGACGCTCGACAAATAGCGTGACAGGATTTCTTCTTTCGTCAGCCAGGCCTCGAGCCAGAAGGCGATGATGACCTCCTGCGCCTTCCGCCGGATCGTTCGGTCGCTCGACAGGAAATTGGTCTTGGCGAGCTGCTGGGTGATGGTGCTCCCGCCCTGACGGACGCCGCCGCCGCGCATGTTCGCGACCATTGCTCGGGCAATACCGCGGGGGTCGATCCCCCAATGTCTGTAAAAGCGCCGATCCTCAATCGAGACGAAAGCGGCAGGCGTAAACGGCTTGAGCCGGTCGACGTCAACCGGAGCTTCTTTCAGCGCTCCGCGACGAGCGATCGGGTGACCGTCCGCCGACACGAGCAAGAGCGCCGGATCATTCAAAGGCTCCAGCGCGCGCGATAACGGCGCAGTGATGATCAGCCACGCAAGGATCAGCAAAAGCAGCGCCGAGATGCCGTAGAGCCAGAGAACCCAGCGTCGGCGCTTCGGTTTTGCCTGTTCCTCTTCGGTCGCCGCGGGGCGATCGCCCTGCGGCGAGGCGAACGGGTCCGGAAGCTCCTCGACCGGCGATCCGCCGCGGCTCCAGATTCCGTCCCTTTCGGCCACCCTCATCTTTCGCGGACTCGCTTAAGTGCTTTACATTAGTAAGACAGTCCGAGTGATATATCCAGATGCTTGCTGAACCAAGGCTTGAGGTTAAACAGCCGCCATGCGCACCCTGATCGTTTTGGCCGCTCTCGCGCTTGTCCCAGGTGCATGTCGCGACAAGCATGAGGGCGCCGTCAAGGTCACCGTGATCGGCGCTGCCGCCAAGGTGCGCGACCCCGCGCTAACGCCCCTGTCCGCGCCGGATGGGGTGCTGCTCGCCTCTGTTGGGCAAGGCCTGGTTCGGTTCGATGCGACGGGAAATATCGTTCCCGGCCTCGCCGAGCGATGGAACGTCAGCGACGACGGCCTCAGCTACATCTTCCGTATCGCGTCGACGAACTGGGCGGGCGGTCGAAAGATCACGGCGCAGCAAGTTGCACGGATTTTGAAGCGCTCGACTTCTGAATCGAGCGCCAATCCCCTGAAGGACACAGTCGGGGTGATCGACGACATCGTGGCAATGACGGACCGCGTGATCGAAATCCGGTTAAGAGCGCCACGGCCGAATCTGCTAAACCTGCTCGCCCAGCCTGAATTCGCGATCGTTCGCAATGGAAGTGGGACCGGTCCCTTCCAGATCGCTCCCATACAGGACCACCCGGGCGAATTGCGGCTGACGCGTGAGATCCTTTCGGCCGACGGAGAAAGCGCCCGACGCGACCAGGTCGCGCTGAATTCGGCGGCGGCCGAACAAGCGGTTCGCGCCTTTGCAACCGGCAATACAGATCTGGTGCTTGGCGGTACGTTCAGCGACCTGCCTTATGCGCAGCGCGCCAAACTGCCGCGTGGAAGCCTTCGATTCGACCCGGCGTCTGGGCTCTTCGGGCTCATTCCTTCGCACTCGGGAGTTCCACTTGGCGACGTCGGCGTCCGCCAGCTGCTGAGCCAGGCGATCGATCGCGACGCCTTAGTGGACGCGCTCAGAGTACCGGGGCTCGCGGCCCGGGCCACGGTGCTTGAGCCCGGACTCGACGGTTTGCCAAATCCGGTCCCGCCGGCTTGGGCCGGAACAGCGCTTGCCGACCGGCGCGCCTCACTAATGGCCGTATCGGCGCGCGAATTTGGACAAGAAAAGCCGCCAATCCGAATCTATCTTCCCGACGGTCCTGGAAGCGACATCCTGTTCAACCGGCTGATGATTGACTGGGGCGCAATCGGCATCACCGTCGAGCGGGCGAAGAGCGTGTTGGCATCCGACTTGAAGGTGATCGACCTTCTTGCCCCATCGAGTTCGCCCGCCTGGTTCTTGCGGCAGTTCCGCTGCCAGGTGGCGCCGATCTGCGACGCGCAGGCGGACGAGCTGCTCGGCGCTGCCCGCGACGCGCTGGTCCCTGCTCAGCGTTACGCGCTCCTGGGGCAGGCGGCGGCGAGGATCGATGACATGCAATTGTTCATTCCCCTCGCGGGGCCAGTCCGCTGGTCGCTCGTCTCCGACCGGATTCAGGGCTTCGCCGGGAACCGCTACGCTCGCCATACGCTGACCGACCTGGAGCAGAAGCCGAGCCCTGGAACGTCGTGACGCCGCCTGACCAACGACTCAATCTCCCAAAGCTAGGGACCGACCCAGCCGCGGTTCGCCAGCGCGTCGAGGCGATGGAGCGGCTGCTCGAACGCCTGTTCGTCATCCCGGGTACGAATCGCACCGTCGGCCTCGACGTCATCCTCGACCTCGTCCCGGTGGTCGGCGACATCGCGGCGGCCGCGCTCGGCGCCTACATCGTCTGGGAAGCGAAGAATGTCGGAATGTCGAAATGGCAGATCAGCCGCATGGCAGGGAATGTCGGCGTCGACTGGCTGCTCGGCCTGATCCCCTGGGTTGGCGCCATCCCCGATTTCTTCTTCCGATCGAACACGCGTAATTTACGGATGATCAAGCGCCATCTCGACAAGCATCACGCCGGAACTGCGACGATCGAAGCGGAAGCGACCAAAGCTCAGTAGCGGCGGGATGGAATCCACTCCTGCTCGCCCTCGACTTCGTCACTGATGGGCCGGCCGTAGCGGTCGGTGGCCGGGCGATAGACGAAGCGCTGCTGGACCAGCCTGCAAGTCAAAGCGTCCAGCTCCGGCACTCCGCTCGAGCGCGTCACTGCGCAGCGAGTCACCCTTCCGTTCACCCCGACCGTGAACAGGAAGCCAACCGTCCCGCCGATGCCGGCTTCGCGCAGATGCCGCGGAACGTCGCGAGACGTGATTTCGCCTGCAATTTGCTCGAGGTCGGTTCCACCGCCATCGGAGTCGCCATTGCCATTGCCGCCAGTGCCTCCGCCCGATCCGCTGCCGAGCGCTGGTCCGCTGCCCTGGCCGCCGCCCGATATCGCCACAGAAGGCCGGACAGGCACCAAAGGGGCGATCGAAGGAGGCGTGTGAGCGGGCTCGGGTCCGGGCGAGCCTCCTGGCGGCGCCCGCTCCGCCTTCGGCGCGGAA
Source organism: Pseudomonadota bacterium (assembly GCA_046730995.1). Lineage (GTDB taxonomy): Bacteria > Pseudomonadota > Alphaproteobacteria > Sphingomonadales > Sphingomonadaceae > Sphingomicrobium. The sequence goes on along the minus strand of JBKPKF010000155.1, from coordinate 10,302 downwards.
GCAGTCCGCCGCGCCGGTTTGGGGTTGGGCGTGACCTTGGGTAGTTGGACTTCAGGCGGCAGAGGCACGACAATCGCGATCAATCGCTCCGCAACTTCGGCTGGCCTGCCGATCGTGACCTTGAGGCCGCTCAGCAACGCCAGTGCAAGCGCGCCGTGAACGACCGCAGCCGCGGTCAGCGCAATCGCTCGCTCCCGAGGTCGGCCCTCATGCCGAATTCGCGCATAGGCGGGCACGGCTACGCGCCCGCGGCGTCCTTAACGCCAATAGCAGCGACGACGGGACGTCAGGCTGCGATCCACCGCCCTGCCGGCCACTGCCCCGCCCACTGCGCCCGCCGCTGTACCGAGCAGGCCGTGGCCCAAGACGCTCCGGCCGACGAGCGCGCCGCCCACTCCGCCGGCAACGAGGCCCGTGGTACCGCGCGAATAGCGGCAATAGCGATGCGCGTAGTGGGTCCGACCGTGATATCTGTGCGTGTGATACCGCGTGCTGGTATGGGCGTTAGCGGGAGCGCTCAGCGGCACGCCCGGCGACGCCAGCAGGGTCGCTGCTATTGCCATGATAGTAATGCGTTTCATCTGGATATCCCGTTCGAATGTTTCGCCGTTCAAACAACTGTGTCCACAGCATGTTTCCTTAAGCAACTCGGTAACGGCGAAGCGAGGCCGACCAGAGACGCGCCGCTCGCCGTTAATTTGGCATTGTTCGCCGCTTTGGGGCGCCCATTCAGCGGAAAAACAGCTTTGCTAACCTAGGTAACCCTGCTCTAAGCCCCGCCGGACAAAATTCAGGAGCAGATGATGTTGAAGTATTTGGTCGTGCTGGCCGCCGTCAGCACGATGAGCGGCCCGGTGTTTGCCCAGGCGGCTCAGGATCAGTCTCAGACGCAGGTTCAAGGTCAGGCGCAGCAGCCGGCCAAGCCCCAAACCGTCAAGAAGCGCGTTTGCGAGCAGATCGACGAGAATCCCTACTCGCGCCTCGGCAACCGCAAGATCTGCAGGACGATCGAAGTGCCGGTGACGTCCACGAACGGCCAGGCGACGCAGCCACCTGTTCAGAACGACCAAAAGGGCAATTAAGACGGCCTAATCGCCGCTTATCCGGGGATCGATCTTAGCAGGGTCGTCGATGATCGGCGTCCCCACGTCCCCCTGCCCTACCGTCCGCCCGGCCATTTCGAGCATCCGCTCGAGGGGCACCCGGGCGCGCTCCATGATCTCCGGCGAAAGCTCGATCCTCGGCTGAAGGTCGCGAAGCGCGACGTAAAGCTTCTCGAGCGTGTTCAGCGCCATGTACGGGCACATGTTGCAGTTACAGTTCCCATCGCCGCCCGGGACTCCGATGAACGTCTTGGCGGGCGCTGCCTTCTCCATTTGGTGGATGATGTGAGGCTCGGTCGCGACCAGGATCGTCTCCGCCGGTGATGACAAAGCGAAATCGAGGATCGACTTGGTCGAGCCGACATGGTCGGCGTGATCGATGATGTGCGGCGGGCATTCGGGATGCGCCGCGACGGGAGCGCCGGGATGCTCGGCCTTCAATTTCAACAGTTCGGTCTCGCTGAAAGCCTGGTGGACGATACAGATGCCGGGCCACAGCAGCATGTCGCGGCCCGTCTTGCGGGCGAGGTAGCCGCCGAGGTGCCGGTCGGGCCCGAAGATGATCTTCTGGTCGGCGGGGATCTGGTCGAGAATGACCTTCGCGCTCGATGACGTGACGATGATGTCGCTGAGCGCTTTCACCGCCGCCGAGCAGTTGATGTAAGTCAGCGCAATATGGTCCGGATGGGCCGCGCGGAACGCCTTGAACTGGTCGGGCGGGCAGGAATCTTCCAGGCTGCAGCCCGCGTCCATGTCAGGCAGGATCACGGTCTTGTCGGGCGACAGGATCTTCGCCGTTTCGGCCATGAAGCGGACGCCGCAAAAGGCGATCACCTCGGCGTCGGTTGCCGCTGCCTTTCGCGACAGGTCGAGGCTGTCGCCGACGAAATCGGCGAGGTCCTGGATCTCGGGCTTCTGGTAATAATGCGCGAGGATCACGGCATTGCGCTCGCGTTTCAGCCGTTCGATCTCGGCGAGCAGGTCGAGCCCTTTGAGATTGGGGGTCTGAGCGGTCATCTTTGCCCTTGAGCAGCCCTCTGCCGCTCAGCTTCCTTGATTGCTTGCTCATATGGGGTCGACAGATCCATATAGGAAGCGTTGTCGTTTCCTTCGGTCGGGAAGCGGGCGACGACCTTCGCGTCCTTGAATCCGGCGGCGACGAGCGGCATCGCGAAGCTTCGCTCCACCGCTTGCCTCGCCGCCTCATGCGCGAGCCGCATCGGAACTCCTGCCGACGCCTGTTTGCGCAGGTCGCTGACGGCCTTCGCGCGGTTGGCCTGATCGAGCGTCTGGTCGGCGTTCATCAGTGCGGTGAGAACGCCTCCCTCGCCATATTCCTGGGCGGCGGTCAAATCGACGTCGGGGCCGGCGATCTCCACCTCCGGCAAGCGCACCTGCAGCGTGTGGCTTGAGGCATCCCAGCTCACGTCCTTGGGCTGCAGCTTCGACAAGTCAAGCTCGTACCTGACATCTCCAGGTAGGATTAAAGTACGCTTTGCTGAGAAACCAAATCGGCTCGTAGTCGATGTTGTAACCGACACGTACCGCGCGACGAAGGCGATCAGGCGATTCTGGGCGCGCATCGATTCGAGGCTCGCACTCGCGATCGTCTCCGCTCTGGGTCCACCGAAGATTCGGTCTGCGATGCCCGTCGCCGTTCCGAGCACGAGACCGAGCACCAGCGCGACGGCAATCGCAAGGATCGCGATCAGCTTGCTTTGGCGGCTGTCCATCTCTCTTCCTGGGGTTCAACGAGGCCACGCCGCTCAAGGTCCAGCAAATGCGCGTAGACCGAGCCTCCCGCGGCCGGGACCAGCCTTGGATCGAGGCCTGGGTAGGCATTGGCGACGATGTCGGGAATGTCCCGGGGATGTTCGCCGACGAGGCGCAGGATCTGCTTCTCGCGCTGCATGCGATGGCCCATCAGGTGCCGTACATATTGCTCGGGATTTTCGACCGCCGGTCCGTGCGCCGGGTAATAGACCCGGTCGTCCCGCCTCCGAAGCTTGTCCAGGCTGGCCATGTAAGCCGCCATGTCGCCGTCCGGCGGCACGACGACCGTCGTCGACCAGCCCATGACATGGTCTCCGGAAAACAGGGCTCCGCGATAGGCGAAGCATAGGTGGTTCGACGTATGGCCCGGCGTCGCCACCGCGGAGATCGGCTCTCCGTCGACCTCCAGCGCTTCGCCATCACCTAACACGCGATCCGCCGCATAGTCGCCGTCGAACGCGGCGTCCGCGCGCGGCCCGACCGTCTCGAGCGACAGCGGCGCGCAGCCGATGATCGGGGCTCCGGTCCGCTTGGCAAGCGGCCGAGCCGCCGGGCTATGGTCGCGGTGTGTGTGGGTGCACATGACAGCGACCACGCTACGCCCGCCGATCGCCTCCTCGAGCGCGTCGAGATGCTCGGGAAGATCCGGGCCCGGATCGATCACCGCAACCTCGTTTGCCCCTGCGAGGTAAGTCTGAGTACCGTAGTAGGTGAATGCCGAAGGGTTGTGCGCAAGGACTCGCGCGATTCCGGGCTCCAGCTGGTCGAGCTTGGCATAAGGCGCATCCACGGCGCTGCGTGTGCCACGCGCGCTTGAAATTGCCTAGCAGCGCAGCTCGTAGGGTCCGCGCGAATCCACGACCTGGTTCTTCAACCCGGAAGCTCGAACGACCTGGATTTCGACCCGGCTTCCGGTCACGCCCTGGCAGACCTTCGCCGGAAGGCTGAATTGTTGCGACTGGCCCCGACGAAGCGTTTCGAGGTCGACTTCTGCGCGATTTTCGCCGCGGCGCAGGAACCGAAGGCTCGTCCCCGCGGCGATATTTTCGTCGGCGCGAACGGTCACCAGCATGCCGCGCTCGAGCGTCTCGCACGGGCCTTCACCGGCCATGGATTCAGTCGACAGGCAGCGCAGAGTGAGCTTTGGTGCGGGCAGCGGCGACGGAGCAGCCGTGGCAACGGCCGCGACGCTTACCGCCGGCAATGGCGCCGGCATCGGTGGGAGCGACGAATATTCGGCACGACCGGTGTCGACCGGCGGTTTGGGAGCGAGCGGTGCCGCGACGATCGGAGCGATCAATGGAGCCGGTTGCGATTGTGGCTGCGGCTTTCTTTCTGCGGTCGCCGGAAGCTTCGCAATTTCGAACTTCAGCCCGGTGATGATCTGGTCCTTGATCGCCGGCGACATCCGGCTGTCCGCAGAAACTTTGTTGAGCGCATCCCTAAGCGTGTTTTCCCAATCAGCCTGGGTCTGCCCGACCTTGCCGCAGATCTTGACCTTCGTCTCCTTCGGCACGCCTTTGGCGATGATGGTCACCGGGATTTCGACCATCCGTGCGTTGCAGTTGGCCATCATCGGAGCATTGGTAGATGGCGAAGGCGATTCAGCCGCCTGAGCGGCGAGCAGCAACGCGAACGGCAGGATCATTCAGGAACGCTCCCCATGGCTCGATCCTAGGATTTTGCATCGTGAAGGTGAACCCGGCCTGAGCTTCACGCGCGGACGAAAGGCACCGCTGGAGAAGAAGTGGGCGCGACGCTGTCGGCGCGCCTGGCGAATGCGGCCGGATAAACCTCGCCGAACAGCGCTTCCATGCTCCGTTCCCAGCTGAACTGCAGCGCATGGGCACGCGCCTCTTCTGACATGGACGAGCGGTCGGGGCCCCAGACTTGGATGATGTTCCGCGCCATCGCTTCGGAATCGCCGACGGGCCCCAATCGTCCGACCGTATCTGTCACGCGGTCGATCATCGCGCCCGCTGCGACTCCGACTACGGGTAGTCCCGACGCCTGGGCCTCGACGATCGAGACTCCGAACGTCTCGTCGGCCATCGCCGAGACATAGATGTCCGCGCTTGCCAACCAGCGCGCGAGCTCGGTGCGGCTCCGAACATAGCCAGGCATCACGATTCGCTCGTCGCCGAGGGCGGCGATCTCGTCCTTAAGCGGTCCCTCGCCGAGCAGCGCCAGCCGAGCGCCAAGGCTTTCCGGTAGCTTTCGGAACGCATCGACGACGACGCCGGGCTTCTTCTCTCCGTCGAGGCGCCCGACGTAGATCAGCAGCGGCTGGTTTTCGGCGAGCCCCAGATGGTCGCGCAGCGCCGTGCTTCGCTTGGCCGGCGCAAACTCGCCAACCTCCACTCCCAGCGGGACGACTCCGACGCCATCCACCCCCTTGGCGCGAAGCTTCGCCGCTCCGCCGTTCTCGCTGAGGGCGAAGACGGAATCGAAGCGGCGATAGAGCGCTCCGCAATAGGAATAGCAGATGTGGCGGCACAGGCCGGCGAGCGGCTTTCCGATCACTCTCGAGAATGGCCGTTCGACATAGACCGTTGGGAAATCGGTCATATATGCAGCGACCAGCGCGGTGTCCGGATGGCGCTTTCGGTGGGCGATCGCCGCCCACGGGAGATTATACGCGTCCTGGCATTCGATGAGATCGGGCTGAAAGCGTTCGAGCGCGTTGCGGACTGCCCCGCTTCGCAACATCAGCCGGTAATTGGGGCTTCCTGGAACGTGCGGTGAAGCGATCCTGACGGTGATCGACCGTTCCTCCTCCTCAATCTCGTCACGCGCGCCCGGAATGATCATCAAATGGCTGTGCGGACTGCATTCAAGGATGTGCCGCCTCTTATGCAGCAAATAAGTGCGTACGCCGCCGCCGACTTCCGACCAGCTCTGGGTGAGGTCGCAAAAGAGCTTGGGCCCGCCGAAGCGGCGCAGATCTGGATCGTCTCGGCTCACGAAACCGTCCAACACCGCACCGAGTGCAAAGTGCCAACAACTGCAGCCGTCCCGGACAAGCGTCGGGAAATTTTACGCATTGGATGCAAGTCTCATTTCCCATTTACAAAAAAAGCGCAGAAATGTGCCGTTTCTTCAAATTGGCACGTGCATTGCTACTATTATCGCGTCCACTTGGTTCCACGCCAAACCAAAGGGGCGGCTCAAGCGGTTCTCTGGTCCCGCGACAGCCGCCCCTTTCTTATTGGGCAGCGGCCAGCAGTTCCTGGAGCTCGCCGCTCTCGAACATCTCCATCATGATGTCCGACCCGCCGACGAACTCGCCCTTCACGTAAAGCTGGGGGATCGTCGGCCAGTCGCTGTACTCCTTGATGCCCTGACGGATCTCTGTGTCCTGGAGCACGTCGATGGTTTCATATTTGGAGCCGAGGCGGTCGAGGATTGCGATCGCCCTGCTCGAAAAGCCGCACTGCGGAAACAGCGCTGTCCCTTTCATGAAGAGCACGACGTCGTTGGTTTTGACGATTTCCGCGATGCGGGATTGAGGGTCATTCACTGGTTATCTCCTGCGGCACCGCGGTTTCCAGCTGCAGTGCGTGAAGCTCACCCCCTACTCGCCCCCCGAGTGCGGCATAGACCGCCTGATGCTGCTCGATCCGGCTCATTCCCACGAAGTTTCGGCTGACAACGCGCGCCGAATAATGGTCGCCGTCTCCCGCAAGGTCGCGAATGGTCACCTCCGCGTCAGGAATGGCCTCTTTGATCAGCCGTTCGATTTCGGACGCGGCCATCGGCATCAGAGGTTCGTGCTTTCGATGATCTGGCGCCGCGCCTCGATCTCCTTGTTGCGCAGCGCCTCCTGGACGCTGGCCTCGTCGCAATCGATCCCCGCCGCGGTCAGGTCGCCCAGGACCTTGCGGACCACATCGTGGTCGCCGGCCTCCTCGAAATCGGAGCGGACGACGTCCTTGGCGTAGGAATCCGTCTCGACCTCACTGAGACCCATCCGCCGCGCCGCCCACTGCCCGAGCAGGCGGTTGCGCCGCGCGGTGATTCGGAATTTCATTTCCTCGTCGTGCGCGAACTTGGTCTCGAAGGCGCGCTCGCGGTCGTCGAAAGTGGTCATGCGGGTCCCTTAGCTATTCGCCGCGCGAGATAGGGCGGGAGAGCGCGCGAGGCAACGCGCTACGCGCGTGTTATGAGTTCGTCGCGGAGGCAATCGGATGACCGTCCCGGAATATGTCACGACATTTGTCGCTATCATCGTCAGCCTCGCTGTCGCGGACTTGCTCGTCAGTCTGCATCGACTTCTTCGTGCCGGGTCGCGTGTGCGCTGGTACTGGATCCCGGCAGCGCTGGCCCTTTACGCTCTGCTGCTTGCGGTGAACTTCTGGTGGGGAAACTTCTCCCATTTCGCTCATCTGAGCCGTATTCCGATGGTCGAATTCCTGCCGACCCTGGGGAGCCTCGTGATTCTCTTTCTAATCCTGGCTGCGGTCTTGCCTGACGAGGTCCCCGCTCGCGGCCTCGACCTGAAGGAGTGGTACGGTGAGAATGCCCGATATATCTGGCTGTTGAACGTCGCCGGCCTGGGAACGCTTCTCACCGTTTTTGCTGCAACCCATGTACGGACGGTGCCGGACGTCGGCCAGTTCCTCCTCGCGCAAAGTCTGAACTTGGTGCTGCTTGTCGGAGCCGCCATCCTTCTATTCACAAAGCGTCCGTGGGTGCACGGCACATATGTGGCGTTCGCCGTGGCCGTTCTTCTCTACAGCAGCCTCGTGCGCGTCATTGGCTGAGAGAATCGTCGAGCGTCACCACCAGCTTGCCGATCGCCTTGCGGTCGCGGAGCGCGGCGATCGCCTCGCCGCCGCGTTCAAGCGGATAGGTCGCGCTGATCTTGGGCGCGATCTTCCCTTCGGCCCACCAGCGGAACAGCTGCTCGACATGCGCCGCGTTGCGGTTCGGGTCGCGCGCCACGAACGCGCCCCAGAAGACCCCGCACACGTCGCAGCTCTTGAGCAAAGTGAGGTTGAGCGGAAGCTTCGGGATTCCCGCCGGGAATCCCACGACCAGGAAGCGCCCCTCCCAGCCGATCGCCCGAAGAGCCGCTTCGGCATAATTCCCGCCAACCGGATCGAAGATTACGTCGGCGCCATCAGGTCCGGCCGCGTCCTTGAAAAGCTGGGTGAGCGCCTTCGGATCGATCTCGCTCGTCGGGTAGACGACCGCCGCGTCGGCGCCCGCCTCGCGCGCGGCTTGAGCCTTCTCCTCCGAAGACGCCGCCGCGATCACACGCGCGCCCAGCGCCTTGCCGATTTCGACGGCGGCAATGCCGACCCCGCCGGCCGCCCCAAGCACCAGCAATGTCTGTCCAGCCTCGATCCGCCCACGGTCGACCAGCGCGTGGATCGCGGTCGCATAGGTCAGCAGCAGCGCCGAGCCTTCCTCGAACGACCGGCCGGGCGGCAGCGGGATGGCGCGAGCGGCCGGGATGACGACCTTTTCGGCAAGCCCGCCGAAACCCGTCGCCGCAATGATTCGGTCGCCGGTGCTCCAGCCGCTGACCCCCTCGCCCACAGCCTCGACTTCACCCGCGATCTCGCTTCCCGGGGCGAACGGCCGCGGCGGCTTCAGCTGATATTTGTCCTCGATGATCAGAACGTCGGGATAGTTGATCGCGCAGGCGCGGACGCGAACGAGCAACTCACCCGGGCCGGGCTGGGGATCGGGCAGCTCGTCTAGCCGCAGCGTCTCCGGCCCGCCTGGCGCATGAGAGAGAAGGGCTTTCATCCGGCCTGCTTAAGCCGCCTCAGCCCTGCCGCCCAGCTCGACGCGCGGCGCGCGCCGGCGAAGCGCGGCTCGACCCTGGCGAGGAACTCGCGCGGCTGCTCCTGCAGTCCGACGAGCCATATTTCCGTGCCCGAATGCTTCGCCTGCCGCGTGAAGGTGGCCAGGGCGTTGGCGCCGGTCGCGTCGATGTACGGCACCCGCTCCATCCTCAGGATAATCGCCCTTGGCCGTTCGCCGGAGCGGCGCAGTGCTTCGAGCATTTCGCTGGCAACTCCGAAGAAGAGCGGCCCAGTAAACCGAAAAACCTCGACTCCTTCAGGCAATTGATCGCGAAGCTTCGGATCCTCCGCAACATCGATCGGGACCAGACCAGCCGTCTCGCTCATCCGCATCATGAAAAGCAGCGCGGCAAGTGTCACGCCGACGCCAATCGCGACGGTCAAGTCGACGAATACGGTGAGGAGGAACGTCAGCACGAGCACGCCGCGCTCGCCCGCATCGGTGCGCACCAGCGCGACGAAGCGATCGAACTCGCTCATCCCCCAGGCGACCATCAGCAGAACCGCGGCGAGCACGGTCATCGGGACCAATGCAAGCAACTTGCCTGCAACAAGCGTAAAGATGAGCAGGAAGAGCGCGTGGAATATCCCCGCGAAGGGCGAGCGCGCACCGGCTCGGATGTTGGTCGCGGTCCGCGCAATGGCTCCCGTCGCGGGAAGTCCCGCGAACAGCGCCGAGCCCATGTTCGCCACGCCCATCCCGACCAGCTCCTGGCCCGACCGGTGGCGGCGGCCGGTCATCCCGTCGGCGACGGTCGCGGAAAGCAGCGCCTCGATACCCGCGAGGAAGGCGATCACGAACGCACTTGGCATGACCTCGCGAAGCATCGGCAACGAAATGTGCGGAAACCCAGGCATTGGCAGGCCGGTCGGCATGGACGGGAATCGCTCACCGACCGTCTCGACCGGCAGGTGCAGCAGCCGCGCGAAAACCGTCGCAGTTACGATCGCGATCAGGAATGGGGGAACCCGCGGTGCGAAACGGCGGAGCAGCAGGATCAGCGCCAAGCTTCCCAGCCCGAGACCGAGAGCGGCCCAGTTGGTGGTGTTCAGTGCGCGTCCGTAGGCTCCCCATTTGTCAACGAAATCGGCGGGCACCTTTCCCGTCTTGAGACCAAGAAAGTCGCCGACCTGGCTGGAAGCGATGATCACGGCGATACCCGCCGTGAAGCCTGTCACCACGGGCATCGGCACGTAGCGCATCAGCCGCCCGACGCCGGCATAGCCCGCGACAATCAAGATCACGCCTGCGAGCAGAGTGGCCAGCACCAGCCCGTCGAAGCCGTGGGCGGCGATCACGCCGGCAACGATCACCACGAACGCCCCCGTGGGTCCGCCGATCTGCACGCGCGATCCGCCGAGCGTGGAGATTACAAGGCCGGCAATGATCGCGGTGACAAGGCCCTCGCGCGGGCTTGCGCCGCTCGCGATCCCCAACGCCATCGCCAAAGGAAGCGCAACGATGGCGACGGTCAGTCCTGCCAGCGCGTCGGCGCGCAGGTTCGCACGGCCGTAGCCCTCGCGGAACGCGGTGACGAGCTTGGGCGTGAACGCCTCCCCGAACGCAATGCGCGGTAAGTTCATCCGCCGCCGTGGCGCAGGTAATAGCT
>JBKPKF010000154.1:0-3535 GCA_046730995.1 Pseudomonadota bacterium | reverse complement strand
CTTGACCCGCTCGGCGACCGTCCGCTGAGTGATGACGGGCATCAGCCGCGCCACGCCGAGCTCGGTCGCTTTTTCCACCAGCCAATCCGTCTGGGCGCGCTTGACGGGCGCGAACGCCAGCCAGACGTCCGGGATCCTCTCCGGCTCGCGCGTCTTCCGCTCAACGCTGAGCTTGAGCCGTCCCTTCCGGGCGAGGACGATCCTGGCCAGCCACTCGCCGGACTGCCCGTCAAACGTCAGCAACTCCGCGCCTTCTTTCAGGCGAAGGACGTTCGCAAGATAGTGGGCCGGCGCTCCATCGAGCTCGACCTCCGTCCACTGCGCGAGCGGCTTGCGCACGAACAGCCGCGGCAGGCTCTTCGGCGGCCAGGCTGGCGTTGCAGGCATGGCACCGCTTAGCTGGAGGCACCCGCCTCCGCTACCGGCCGGTCAAGTTAAGAAGATTTCGATCAGCCGCCGCCGCTGCCTCGATTCGGATTGCAACCAAAACCTGGACTCAGGAAGTCCTCGCGCGGATCGAGTCCGCTAACGTCAAAGTCCGGATTGCTGCCGAAGAAGGATCCGAACGACTGGGTCTGCCCACCCGGATCACCAGCATCGGGATCGCCGAGCGGCGAATCGTTGAGACCCGAGAAGGCGCAGGCCGAATGCGCATGCATGTCGATTTCCGTGCCCGTATAGTTGCCCGCCGGCGGAGGCCCCTTGATCTCGCCGGCGACAGCCGCTGCTGATCCGACCATCGTGCCCACACCCAAAGCCAATACACATATTGCGAAACGCTTGATCATTTTCCGATCCCCTTCGGCACTCGAGGTAACAGGCGACTCACTCGCGGCGGGCCGGATACTCCCGTTACGAAACTAACAACACTTAACGAAGGTGGATGGTCCGCATATGCAGCCATCCGTGAGCACCGCCACCGACATCGTCCCCGACAGCGAGCGGCGTGGGTTCATCGGCGCGCTTCCGCCAAGGCTGAGGCCCTATGCGAGCCTCATGCGGCTCGACCGGCCCATCGGTACCTGGCTGCTCTATTGGCCGTGCGCCTGGAGCGTCGCGCTTGCCGATGTAGGCGGACGTTGGGACTTGTTTGTGTGGCTCGCGCTCGGAGCGTTCGCAATGCGCAGCGCGGGCTGCGTGTACAACGACATTGTGGACCGCGACCTCGACCGGAAGGTAGAGCGAACGCGGCTTCGCCCGCTCGCAAGCAATCGGGTGTCGCTGCGCTCCGCCTGGCTGCTGATCGGCGCGCTTTGCCTCATTGGCTTCATCGTCCTCCTCCAGCTTAGCCCTGCGGCCGCGATCGTGGCGCTCGCGAGCGTCGCTCCGGTTGCCGCTTATCCCTTCATGAAGCGCATCACCTGGTGGCCCCAGGCCTGGCTCGGACTAGTCTTCTCCTGGGGCGCGCTGGTGGGATGGCCGGCGGTGACCGGCAGTCTTGACTGGCCCGCCGTGATCCTCTGGTTCGGAAGCATCGCCTGGGTGATCGGCTACGATACGCTCTACGCAATCCAGGACATTGAGGACGACGCCTTGGTCGGGGTGAAGTCGTCGGCACGTCGGCTCGGTGACAAAGCGCCGCTCGGGATTGCCGCCTTTTACACCCTCGCGCTCGCACTTTGGGGCGCTGCGATTTGGTTGGTCCGGCCCGACTCGCTAGCTCTTCTGGCGCTGGTGCCGGCAGCGCTGCACCTTGCCAACCAGGCCCTGCGCGCCGATCCAGCGGACGGCGACCTTGCGCTCAAGCTTTTCCGTTCGAACCGGACTTGCGGTTTCCTTGTTTTCCTCGCGATGCTGGTCGTCGGGCTTTCCACCGGCTAGCGCGCTCGCAATGCAATCTCCCGAAGACGCCCGCCAAATCGCCATATCCCTCGTCCAGCGTGGAATCGCCGCCGGCGCAACCGCCGCCGATGCGCTGTACGTCGGCGATCGCTCCTCGAGCGTGCAAGTGCGGCTCGGCGAGCTCGAGGATATCAGCCGATCGGAAGGCGAAGGAATCGGTCTGCGCCTGTTCGTCGGGCAACAATCGGCAACCGTCGCGTCCTCGGACCTGTCCGAAGAGGCCTTGTCGACCCTCGTCCAACGGTGCCTGGCAATGGCTCGCGAGGCCCCGGAAGATCCTTATTCGGGTCTCGCTCCGGCAGGGCTTTTGCACAGCGGTGAGCTTCCGTTCCTCGATTCCGCCGACCGGCGCGAACCCGATCCATCGGAGCTTCGCGAACGCGCGCTCGAAGCCGAATCCGCCGCCCTCGCGGTGACCGGAATCACCAATTCGAGCGGCGCCGGGGCAAGCGCGTCGGCCTCGACCCTGGCGCTGGCGACTTCCGACGGTTTTTCCGGTGCCTACGGTTCGACGGGTCACGGTTGTTCGGCGTCGGTGGTCGCGGGGCAGGGCGCGACGATGCAGCGCGACCATGACTGGCACAGCGCGCGCCATCTCGAGGATCTCGAAGGCGCTGCGGCGATCGGCCGTCGCGCGGGCGAGCGCGCGGTCGCCCGGCTCAATCCGATTCGGCCGAAACCTGGAAAATATCCCGTCCTGTTCGAACCTCGAACGGCGTCTTCGCTCTTGGGCCATTTCGCGGGTGCGATCAGCGGATCGGCGGTGGCGCGCAAGACCAGCTTTCTCCAGGACCGGCTCGGTGAACGAGTTTTCGCGTCCGGAGTGACGATCGTCGACGATCCCTTGCGAGTTCGCGGGCTTCGTTCGCGCCCTTTCGATGCCGAAGGGGTCCACGTTTCACGCAGGGAATTCGTGCGTGACGGCACCCTCGCCAGTTGGATGACCGAGAGCGCGTCCGCGCGCCAGCTGGGGATCGAACCGACCGGCCACGCCGCGCGCGGCGTTGGCGGAGCGCCGAGCGCTACCCCGAGCAACCTTTTCATGGAAGCCGGTGCGCGCAGCCGGGAAGAGCTGCTCGCCGCCTTTCCGGAGGCCGTCCTGGTGATCGAGCTCATCGGCCACGGAGTGAATCCCGTGACCGGCGACTATAGTCGAGGCGCCGTCGGGTTCATGGTCCGCAACGGCGAGATCGGCGAACCCGTGGCCGAGATCACGATCGCCTCCAACCTCATCGACATGTTTGCTTCGCTTGAGCCCGGGTCGGATCTCGATTTCCGTCGCGGGATCGACGCTCCGACGATTCTTGTCCCGGAGATGACAGTGGCGGCGGCCTAGGTCTCAGCCACAACCTTGGGCAGTCCGAGCCGCCGGATTTCGATCGCAGGGCAACGGTCCATCACCACCGTGAGGCCCGCGGCTTCGGCCCGGGCCGCCGCTTCTTCGTTGATCACTCCGAGCTGCATCCAGACCGCCTTCGCGCCGACGAAAATCGCCTGGTCGACGGCGTCTCCAGCCGCTTCGGGCCGGCGGAAGATGTCGACGATGTCGATCGGCAGCCCGATTTGCGCAAGTTCCCTCCAGACGAACTCGCCATGCACATGCTCGCCGGTGATTTGCGGATTGACCGGGAGGACTCGATAGCCGTGGTCCTGAAGAATCCGCATCACGCCATGGGATGGACGGTTCGGCCGG
>JBKPKF010000153.1:0-4073 GCA_046730995.1 Pseudomonadota bacterium | reverse complement strand
AGGCGACTCAAGCGCTCGTTTCCGAAAACCAACAGTTGAAGGCCACCGTTGGGCGGCTCGAGGAGCGGCTGAAAGTTCTCGAACGGATCGCGACCGACCCCTCCCGTCAGCTGGCCGACGAAATCGAACAACTTCGCTAGGGGAGAATAGGCGTGGATCCGCAGAAGTTCGCGTTCATTGTCGACATCTTTCCGTACCTCGCGGTCATAACGGCCGTCGCAACGGGCGGCTGGTTGATGAACAACTGGCTGAGGATCAAGCACGGCTATCCGCTCGACGGAGCTTGGGGCCAGGCGATCCATCCAACGACTGACCGTGAAGCCGCGGAGCGCATCAAGCTTTTGACCAACGAAAGTGCACAGCTCCGCGCCGAACTCGGTTCCGTGAAGGACCGCCTCGAAACCGTGGAACGGATCATAACTGACCAGCCGTCGAAACTGGCGCGCGAAATCGACGCGCTGACGATCGACACAGGAGGCACTGCATGATGGGTCCCGGCGAAGTCATGATTGCACTCATCGTCATCGGCTTGCCGGTCCTGACGGTGATGCTGATCGCCAACCGCTTCTTCAGATTACGAGAGAAGAAGATGGAGATCGAAGCGATGAACGCTGCGGAGAAGGCGGCGCAATATGCGTCTCGCTCAGGCGAGCTCGAGCAACGCGTCCGAGTGCTCGAGCAGATCGTGACCGACAAGGGCATCGAAACCGCTGCTCAGATCGAGGCGCTGCGGGCGCCGCGTCTTTCGAAAGCTGCGGAACCGGCCGACGGGGAAGCGGCCAGTTGAAACCGCGCCGGCTTCTACGATATATCTAAGAGCTAACGAAGGTCTGCGATGAACCCTTTTGAATTCGTCATTGCCGTCCTCTTCATGGTGTTCGCCTTCACCATCGTCCGGCACAAGCTAGGTATTCCTGTGCGCTCGATGCGCCAGATGAGGGGTGAGCCGGCAAACGACGAGGAGAACGCCCGCCTCAAGTCACAGGTGAGGCAACTTCAGGAGCGAATCCACGTGCTCGAGCGGATCGTCACCGATCGCGGCGTCGAAACCGCGGCGCAGATCGAAGCTCTGCGCGACAGAGACCAGATCAACGAAGAGGATAGAACGTGATGGACGGCGGCCAGATGACGGCGGTTATCATCGTCGCGATCATTATGATTGCGTCGATCATCAAGGTTGCGATGCGGGGGCCCTCCCGTCGCCATATCGCTTGCGGGGGCGATCAGTCGCCGACCCAGACCCAGGCTGAAAACCTCCGCCTGCGCGACGAAGTTGGCCAGCTCAAGGAGCGCCTCAAGGTACTCGAGCGCATCACCGTCGACAAAGAGAACAGCTTGTCGCGCGAGATCGAGTCACTTCGCGACCGCTAGTGAGCGAGCCCCGCTGGTGGTAGGCGGGAAGCCATGCCCCTGCCCACGCTGGACGACGTTTACGAGGAATTTGAACTGCTCGACGCGGAAGATCGCTATCGGCTGCTGATCGACCTCGGGCGGCAGCTCGAGCCCATGCCCGACGCGCTTAAGACGGACGCGACCAAGGTTCGCGGCTGCTCTGCCTCGGTTTGGGTCTACCCGACGCTGAGCGACGGCCGCCTGCACTTCCTCGCGGACAGCAATGCCGCAATCACCAAGGGTGTCGTCGCGCTGATCCTGTCGGCGGTCCAGGACAAGCCGGCGTCTGAAGTGGCGAGCATCGACATAGCGGAAGCGCTCGCGCCCTTCGAGTTGCGCAAGCATTTGAGCGCCAACCGGACGCAGGGGGTGCCGAACATGATCGCCCTGGTGAAACAGACGGCCGAGCGCTACTCCTCAGCCGCCTGAGCGACCTCCGGCGTTTCGATCATGGCTTCCGTCAAATCGGTCATGTTCGCCTTGCGTGACACATTCTAAAAGCCGTCGCATGAAAACAGGCAAGACCATTCATGACGATGTCCTTCGCCTCGCGGCGGAAGCGGCGATCGATTATCGCGCAGCGCCGGCGCCCGGGTTTGAGGATGTGGCCAGCTTTGAGCAGGTCCTGAGAACGCTCGACGAGCCGCTGCCGGAAAATGCGACGGACGCTGCCGCAGTCATCTCCGAACTCGTCGCGAAGATGACTCCGGGGCTTCGACCGATGACGAGCCCGACATTCTTCGGCTGGGTGATCGGTGGATCGCATCCGACGGGAGTGGCCGCAGATTGGCTCACGTCGGCCTGGGGCCAAAATTCGGGGAACGTCGTCATCACGCCGGCATCGGCAGCAACCGAGCAGGTCGTGTCGACCTGGCTGCTGGACCTGCTTGGATTGCCGGCCACCGCCTCGGTTGGATTCGTCACCGGAGCAACGATCGCCAATTTCGTGTGCATAGCGGCCGCGCGGGGTGAATTGCTTCGGCGGGTCGGATGGGACGTCGAGAAGCGAGGTCTCTATGGTGCCCCCGTTATCGAAGTGCTGATCGGCGCGGACGCGCATGCCACGGTCTTTTCTGCACTGCGGTACCTGGGTTTGGGCTCGGAACGGGTCAAATCCATCCCCACGGACGAATCGGGGCGGATGAGACCGGAAGCGCTGAAAGACGCGTTTCGATCGATCGACGGGCCCGCGATCGTCATCGCGCAAGCAGGCCAGATCAACACCGGCGCCAGCGACCCATTCAGCGAGATTTGCTCGATCGCCCATGATCACGGCGCCTGGGTCCACGTTGACGGAGCATTCGGGCTGTGGGCACAAGCGAGTCCCCGGTTTCGGCATCTCACACAGGGCGTGGAGCTCGCCGACAGCTGGGCGACGGACGGGCACAAATGGCTGCAGCTCCCGTACGACAGCGGGTTCGCCATCGTGAAAGACCGCGCGGCGCATGAGCGCTGCATGTCGATCGAGGCGAGCTACCTTCCCTCCGCGGAGAACAGGATTCGCGAGCCTTCCGCTTATGTGCCGGAGCTGTCGCGGAGAGCCCGCGGGTTCGCTGCATGGGCGATGATTCGATCGCTCGGACGCAGCGGAATCATCGAGATGATCGAGCGGCACTGCGATTTCGCCGCTACTCTCGGAAAAGAGTGCGCATCCATCCCCGGCGTTCGCGTCGTCGCTCCGATCGAATTGAACCAGCTCATGCTTCGCTTCGGGGAGTCCGATGAGGCGACCCTCGCTACCGTCGACGAGATCCGCCGGCGCGGCCGTATCGTGGTCGGTCCAGCACTTTGGCGTGGTGAATGGATCATGAGGGTATCGGTCTGCAATTACGGTACCGGGCCCGAGCAACTCGCGGAGGTCGCGGGGGAGATCGCCGGCGCATGGGGTGGGATGCAGCTTAGCTTCGTGGATGGAGCGCAGGACAGTGCAATCGCTGCAACTTGAATCAGGCCGCCTTGCCGTTCTTTCGCTCTTCGGCCTTCTTCAGCACGTCATAAGCCGCCTGGACCTGCTTGAAGCGCTTGGCGGCTTCCGCGTCCCCGGGGTTCGCGTCGGGATGCGTTTCTTTGACCAGCCTCCGGTGGGCCGCCTTGACCGCCTTGAAATCGGCATCGCTCTCGAGGTCGAGCGCACTTAGGGCGCGCATCTCGTCGCGACTTCGACTGCCGTCGCCGGGACCCGCCCATTTCCATTGCGCCGATTGGCGGAAGCCCTTGGCATCGCTTTCTTCATCCCGGGCGCGGCGTGCGGCTTCCTCCGGTGTGAGACCGGCGAAATAATTCCAATTCTTGTTATATTCGGCGGCGTGCGCCTCGCAGAAGAACCAGCGCTCGCGGCTGTTCGGCGCCTTGGGCGCGGGCCGGTCGCCGATCTCGTTGCAACCTTCGCGGTCGCACAGGCGCAGCCGCGCGGCCCCGCGGCCCTTGTCGCCGTAGGAGCGCCAGCGGGGGAACCCCCAGTCGTCCGATCTCTTCTGCTTCGCCATTCGCCTCTCACTAGTCATTGCGAGCACAGTGAAGCAATCCAATCTGGATCGCCGCTGCTCCTTCGGAGCCTCGCGATGACGGAAAACGTGCCAGAGGGCCTGTAAGCCGGGTTCTGTCCGTCGCGCTTCTGCAAGCGTGACTGTGCGGCCATTCCTCTAGGCCCCGACTTGCGTCGGGGCTCAAGCAACCAACCC
>JBKPKF010000152.1:0-23198 GCA_046730995.1 Pseudomonadota bacterium | reverse complement strand
CCTCCCCGCCGGCCGAATGCCGGCCGAGGTTGAAGGTTGCGATGTTGATCCGGTTATCGCCGAGCTTCGTGCCCAGCGCCCCGATGAAGCCGGGCGCGTCGTCGTTGACGATGTAGATCATTTGACCGTTGAGCTCCGCTTCGACCTGGATGTCGAAGATCTTGACCAGCCGCGGCGCGCGGTTGCCGAACAGGGTGCCTTCGACGCGCTTCGGGCCATGTTCCGTGCCGACGGTCACCGCGACGAGCGTGTGGTAATCACCTTCGGCTTCGTTACGGATCTCGCGGACGGCGATGCCGCGCTCCTTCGCCAGATAGGGCGCATTGACCATGTTCACCGTGTCCGACCAGGTCCGCATCACTCCGGCGAGGACCGCACCGGTGATCGGCTTGATATTGAGCTCAGCCGCAGCGCCTTCGACCTCGACGTCGATCGAGCGGATCTCGGTCCCGGCGATCTGGCCAACCAGCCGCCCGAGCTTCTCCGCGAGCGCCATGTAGGGCCGAAGGCGTGGGGCCTCTTCGGCCGAGAGCGAAGGCACGTTTACAGCGTTCGTGATCCCGCCGAGCAGCAGGTAATCGCTCATTTGCTCGGCGATCTGGATCGCGACATTGACCTGCGCCTCGCTGGTCGAGGCGCCAAGGTGCGGCGTACAGATGAGACCTCTCGTACCGAATAGCGCATTGTCCTTGGCCGGCTCTTCAGCAAACACGTCGAGCGCCGCGCCGGCGACCTGGCCGCTGTCGAGTGCCTCCTTCAGCGCACGTTCGTCGATCAACCCCCCGCGCGCGCAATTGACGATGCGCACTCCCGGCTTCGTCTTGGCCAGCGCCTCGCGGTCCAGGATGCCGCGCGTCTGGTCGGTGAGCGGTGTGTGAAGGGTGATAAAGTCCGCGCGCGTCAGAACCTCGTCGAGCTCGGCCTTCTCGACCCCAAGCTCAACCGCACGCTCGGGCGACAGGAACGGGTCGTAAGCGACGACCTTCATCTTGAGGCCGTGAGCCCGGTCGGCGACGATCGAACCTATATTGCCGCAGCCGATAAGGCCGAGAGTCTTGCCGGCAAGCTCGACCCCCATGAAGCGGTTCTTCTCCCACTTGCCAGACTGGGTCGACTGGTCGGCCTGGGGAATTTCCCGAGCGAGCGCGAACAGCATGGCAATCGCATGTTCGGCGGTGGTGATCGAATTGCCGAAGGGCGTGTTCATGACGACGATTCCGCGCGAACTGGCGGCCGGGACGTCGATCGTATCAACTCCAATTCCGGCGCGGCCGATGACCTTTAGCCGAGGAAGGGCGGCATCCATGATCGCGCCGTTGACCCTGGTCGAGCTGCGCACCGCAAGGCCGTCGTAATTGCCGATGATCGCGGCCAATTCGTCGGCCGAAAGGCCCGGTTTTTCGTCGACCGCGATTCCACGCTCGCGGAAGATCGCCGCAGCCTTCTGGTCCATCTTGTCGGCGATGAGGACTCGGATTTGCTCGGTCATTTGGCTTGCTCCCACGCCCAGTCGAGCCAAGGTCCGAGGGCTTCGATGTCGGAGGTCTCGACGGTCGCTCCGCACCAGATGCGCAAACCCGGCGGCGCATCGCGGTAGGCGCCGATGTCGTAGGCAGCGTTCTCCTCGTCGAGTAATTTGACGATCGCTTTCTGGCGGGCGCGGTTCGCCTCTTCGTCGGATCGGTCGGCGAATTGGAGGCACACCGAAGTGTTCGATCGGATCGCGGGATCCTTCGTCAAATGCTCGATCCAGCCCGCGCCTTGCACCCACCGGTCGAGAGTGGCCGAATTGGCGTCGGCGCGGGCGATCAGGGCATTGAGGCCGCCGGCCTCCTCGGCCCAATCGAGCGCGAATAGCCAATCTTCGACGCACAGCATCGAGGGAGTATTGATGGTCTCGCCCTTGAAGACTCCGTCGATCAGCTTGCCGCTCTTCGTCAGACGGAAAATCTTGGGAAGAGGACGCGGCGCCGGTTCATTTTCCAGCCGCTCGACGGCGCGCGGGCTCAGCACCAGCATCCCGTGCGCGGCCTCGCCGCCGAGAGCCTTCTGCCAGCTGAAAGTACCGACATCGATCCTCTGCCAGTCGATGTCCTGGGCAAAGGCGCCCGACGTCGCGTCACATAGGGTGAGCCCGGTCCGATCCGTTCCGATCCAGTCGCCGTCGGGCACGCGCACTCCGCTCGTCGTCCCGTTCCAGGTGAAGACGAGGTCGCTCGACGGATCGATTCCGCCCAAGTCTGCGATCTCACCGTAATCGGCGGTGCGGATTTCCGCATCGAGCCCCAGCTGCTTCGCGACGTCGGTGACCCATCCGGCACCGAAGCTCTCCCATGCAAGCATTGTGACGGGCCGCGCTCCCAGCAGCGACCAAATGGCCATCTCCATCGCTCCGGTATCGGACGCCGGGACGATTCCCAGCCTGTAGTCCGCGGGAAGTTGCAGGAGTGCGTGAGTGCGTTCGATCGCGTCGGCCAGCCGCCGCTTGCCGAGCGCGCTCCGATGCGATCGGCCGAGGGAGTCCGAGCGGAGGGCGGAAAGGGCCCAGCCGGGGGGCTTGGGGCACGGGCCGGACGAAAATTGAGGGCGCGCCGGACGCGCGGCAGGCTTGTTCACGAATGACTCTCCTTCCAGAGAGAGCGCGCCGCGTTGGGACGGCGTGGCCCGCCGCCGTTTCTAAGCGGGAATATGGCGGCTGCAAGGCAGCCGCGAAAGATTCGCTCGGACCTTTAAATGATGCACCGCACAACCGATTGATTTTGCTGTGGGACGGGTCCGTAACGAGAACGTTTTTCCGTTCACCGCAGTTACCCAGCGACTCGTCCCTCTAACGCGCGGCGAAGGTTGAAATCATTAACCGATCGGGGTGACACCTCTTTCCACGGCTCGCGAGGGGCAAAATCGCGTGCCCGTAGTGGGGGCTGGGGAGCTCCTCTTTGGTGGATGAAGCGCTCGCGCGCCGTTTGCGCGGTCGCGAGAGCTTTTTGGAGCGGGGATCAGATGACGCAAGTTCTGGCAGCGACGGGCGCCTTGTTTCGCGACCGTGACCTGTTCATCCATGATGGCTCCAACCTTCGCCGATTCAGAGTTTCCGCCCCAGTTCAGGCGGTCTTTTTTTTGATGCTGATGGCGCTCGTCGCATGGTCGAGCTTCGCCACAGCCCGCATCTTTGCAGTTGTGCCTGCCGTGCCGGCGGCTGAATCCGCGACTTCGGACGACTATGCCGCCAAGGTTGCGCAGCTCGCGGCCGAGACTGACCGTCGTGTGCAGGCGATCGAGCAGCGCCAGATCGCGCTCGCCGCGGCGCTCCAGGGCCAAGACATCGACGAAGCGACGCTTCGCCGGCTCGGCTTCTACCCGGCCGAGCCCGGTCGTCGCGGCGGCGAGGGCGGGCCATTTGAGAGCGCCGGCAATTCGACCTTCAAGGCGTTGTTCGACAGTTGGAAGAAGCTCGACCGGCTGCAGGACGGTGTGATCGCCATTCCTTCGGACAAGCCGGTCAGGGCCGACGTCACCCTGATGTCCGCTTTCGGATTCCGCTCCGACCCGTTCAACCACCATGCCGCCATGCATCCGGGCATCGATTTGTCCGGCGCTTACGGTACGCCGATCTATGCGACCGCCGACGGTACGGTGCTTCGCGCCGGCTGGAACAGCGGCGGCTACGGCAATCTGGTCGAGGTAGATCATGGCCGGGGAATCACGACGCGGTACGGCCATATGTCCGCGATTTTGGTTAGCCCGGGCCAGCATGTGGTCCGCGGCCAGCAGGTGGGCCGCATGGGGTCTACCGGCCGCTCGACGGGCAATCACTTGCACTATGAAGTCCGGATCGACGGCCGCGCGGTCAATCCGATCCCCTTCATGAAGTCGACCGACTATGTGCTTGCGATGCAGCGCCGCGCCGGCTCAGCTTCGATGGACGCAGTCGGGGTCGGCGGACCGAGCACCGGCAAGTAAACTTGCTGCGCTTCGGCGCGCTTCCTATCTTGCTCGCATGAGCGACCCTCAGATCAGCCTCACCGGGAATGCGGCCAAGCGCGTCGCGTGGATCGCCGAGCGGCAGAGCAAGCCCGCGATCCTGCGGTTGGCCGTCGACGGCGGCGGCTGCGCGGGCTTCAGCTATAGGTTCGAGCTTGCCGATCGGGCCGACCCCGAGGATACCGTAACCGAGACCGACGGAGTCAAACTCATCGTCGATCCTGTCAGTCTCGATCTGGTGAATGGGTCCGCGGTCGATTTCGTCGAGGATCTTGGCGGCGCCGCATTTCGGGTCACCAATCCTAACGCACAGTCGGGCTGCGGCTGCGGTTCCAGCTTTAGCGTTTAAGCTCTTTAGAGCGCCCAGCTTTGAAGGCGCGGGCGAGCGATCCGGCGAACCCGCCCGAAGCCTGATTCCTTTTCACGGCGGGCTGCCGGATCTTCATCGATGATTCCGCGCTCGACGGCATTCGCCCACGCCGCCTCAGCCAGCGCCTTGTCTGACCACAGCGGGCTCATAGCGGAAACGCCTGAACGCCGGTGACGAGTTGGGCCGCAAGCAGGATCGTCGTGACCGCGAACAGGCCGCTGAGTCCCGTGGTCAATCGCGTGCTGAGCATCGACGCCCCCCTTGCAAATTCCTAAGTGTCCTCTGGTCGACGTACGGTTCTCTCGCCACGGGAAAGTCTTGGAAAAGCCCGCACATGTGGCGTCATGGTGTCTTGCCCATTGACGAGATGTGCAAAATTGTGCGGAGATGTACGGACCTAGCGCCGAGTCTAGGGGGGCGATTCCATGCACAATGAGTTGAGCGTCGAGGGCAGCCAGGCGGTCGCGCTGATCGTGCGCGAGGAGATCGCCCGGCGGCGGCTGTCGCGCCAATGGCTCGCCGACCAGGCGAAGGTCAGCCTTTCCACCTTGGAGAAGGCGCTTGCCGGAAGCCGCCCGTTCACCTTGACGACGGTCGTCCGGCTCGAAGACGCGCTCGGCACGAGCCTCAGGAGCAGGCGGACGACGAGCAGTGACGCCGAAGCAAGGCCGTTCGCTCCCGACTCGATGGGCGCCTACACGCGGCCCGCGGTTCAGTGGCTCGAAGGATCATATTTGACGCTCAGGCCATCGTTCAGCGAAGCGGGCGCGGTCTTTGCCTATCTGACATCGATCCTGTGGGACGACGCGAAGGGCCATCTCGTGTTCAGCGAGGCCGCGCGGATCGACAGCGAATATGAGCAGAAGGGATTCGTGTCGTTCCCGACCGTGTCGGGAGCGATCTATTTGGTGACGATCAGCGAGGGCCAGTATCGCGTCGCGATCCTCAACCGGCCGGTCGGCGGCGGAGCGATGAGCGGAATCCTGCTGACCCTGGCCGCCGGCTCGGGCGCGCAGCTCACTCCGGCTGCCGTGCCGATCGCCTTGGTTCCGACTCGGACGAGTGCGGATCCGCAGGTCGGCGTTGTCCGCGAGGGCGACGAGTGCTTCGCCGAATACCGCCAATGCGTCGATCGCGTCGCCGAACGCGGCTACGCCCGCTTTCCCGGTTGAGCGCTCGCCGCTAAGCGGCGGGGATGAAACTCGCGACCTTCAACCTCAATGGCATCCGCGCGCGGCTGCCGCGTCTTCTCGAATGGCTCGATCGCGAAAAGCCGGAGATCGCGTGCCTGCAGGAGCTGAAGTGCGCGGACGAACAGCTTCCGATCTCCGACATCGAAGCGGCAGGCTATGGCGCTGTTTGGCATGGCCAGAAGGGGTTCAACGGGGTCGCCATCCTGGCGCGGGGAGATAGCCCAGAGCTGCGGCGCGTCGGCTTGCCGGGCGACCCCGACGACACCCACAGCCGTTACATCGAGGCGGAGGTGAACGGCCTCGTCGTCGGTTCTCTATATCTGCCGAACGGCAATCCGATCGGGACCGAGAAGTTCGAATACAAGCTGAGGTGGATGGAACGCTTGGGGGCCCATGCCGGAGAGCTTCTTCGTGAAGAGCGGCCGACGGTGCTGTGTGGCGACTGGAATGTTGTGCCCGAGGACCGGGATGTCTTCTCGGCCCGGGCGACGGCAAGGGATGCGGTGATGCAGCCGGAAACGCGCGAGGCGTGGCGTCGAATCCTCCATCAGGGCTGGACCGATGCGTTGCGCGCCCTGCATCCTCGCGAAGAGAAGTTGTACACCTTCTGGGATTACACTGCCGGCTGCTGGCAGCGCGATCTCGGCTTCCGCCTCGATCATCTGCTCTGTTCGCCCGAAGCGGCCGATCGGTTGCAAGGCGCGGGCGTCGATAAATGGGCGCGGGCGCAGGAGAAGGCATCCGACCATGCGCCGACCTGGGTTGAGCTCGCGGCGTAGTCGTCACCCCGGACCTGATCCGGGGTCTGCCTGCCTTTCTTACGGTGCAGAAGAAGAGGCGGATCCCGGCTCAAAGGCCGGGATGACGGCTTAAAGCGCCTTCTCAAAAATCCGATAACGGTGATTGATTTCCGCGCCCGGAAGTTGGGCGATCGAGAGCATTCCCTTATTGTCCTCCAGGATCCAGCCGAACTCGCCGTGGGTCGCGCCGTATTTCCTGGTGCCTTCGCGACGCGTGTATTCGATCATCATGAAGGCGAGCTGGCTGGCGAGGCGCGTGTGATGGAGCTTCTTCGCGACTCCCATCAGTGGCACGCGCAGCCGCCGCGTCCGCGGCTTCCTCAATCGCCACAGCAATTTGATGAAGTTGAACGGAAATAGCTCGCCGTTCAGATCCTTGATGAGCTCGTTGATGTCGGGGATGGTCAGCATGAAAGCGACCGGCTCCCCGTCGACCTCCGCGACCCGGACGAGTTCGTTGAAGATGATCGGCTTCAGCTTCTTGCCGGCATATTTGATCTCGGCTTCGGTCAAGGGGACATAGCCCCAATTGTTTGACCAGGCGTCGTTCAGCAGGTTGAGGATCAGCCGGGCCTCCTCATCGAACCTCGACTTGTCGACCATGCGGATACGAATCTTGGGATTGCGCTCGCCCATGGCGATCAGCCGATCGATCATCGGATCTTCCCAATGCTCGATATTGAGCCCGTAGGTGAGGAGGTCCTTCGCCTTCCCGTAGCCCGCCGCTTCGATCCACGCCTGATATTCCGGCCGGTGGTGGCCCATCATGGCGGTCGGCGGCTCGGCGAAACCCTCGATCTCCAACCCCGGTTCATCCCAGATCGAAAGGCTGATCGGGCCGATCGCCCGGGTCATGCCCTGGCCGCGAAGCCAGTCCTCGGCAGTCTCGATCAGCGCTGTCGCGGTTTCCGGATCGAGCGCGTCGAAGAAACCCCACTGGCCGGTGCCTGCGCCCATATGCTCTTGGACGAGATCGTCGACCTGGGCGCTGATGCGGCCGACGACCCTGCCGCCCCGCTCCGCAAGCCAGAGCTGCGCGCGCGCATGTTCGAACCAAGGGTTCTTGCCGGGGGTGATAAGGCCGTGGACCTCGTCCTTGAGCGGAGGGACCCAGGCCGGATCGTTTTTGTAGACCTCCCAGGCGAAGTCGACGAACGCGCGTTTGTCGGCCTTCGTTTCGACCGGCCGGATGCTGAGTGGGGCGCTGCTCATGGACGGGGTGGCTAGCCTTTCCACCTCACTTCGTCACCCCCGCGAAAGCGGGTGACATTGCCGCGCCCAACTCCGGCCACTATCTCAGGGCATTAGCGACCACTTCCGAAGAGTCATGACCGATACCGCGACCCTCGAGCGCACCAATGAGTTTGCCCCACGACGCCGCGCGGCCGTGAAGGACGACGCGACCATGCTGAAGGCCGCGGCGAACCTGACGCGCGACCTCAACGTCCCCGACGCGCGGATCTATTGGGCGGACATGCTGGGGTCCGCCCTTATCGGCTATGCGGCCCTTTTCGCGACTATGGCGCTTAGCTGGCCTCTCGCGCTTGCGACTGCCCTCGTCGCAGTGCTCTCGCTCTACCGTGCCGGCTCCTTCATTCATGAGCTGACTCATATCAAGAAGGGCGCGTTGAAGGGTTTCCGTTTCACCTGGAACCTGATCGTTGGAGTTCCGCTGCTGGTTCCGTCCTTCATGTACGAAGGCGTTCACAACCAGCACCATGCCAAGACCTATTACGGTACGGCCAACGATCCCGAATATCTGCCGCTGGCGCTGATGCATCCGTGGACCCTGCCGCTATTCCTGATCGTCGCCGCACTGGCGCCGGTCGGCATGCTGATCCGTTTCGCGATGCTCGCTCCGCTGTCATTGCTCTCGAAGAGGCTGCGCTCAGCAATAGTCGGCAAATATTCCGGGCTGCAGATCAACCCGAAGTTCGTGCGTCCCGCGCCCGAAGGCGAATTCGCGCGCGACTGGGCATGGCAGGAGGCCGCATGCAGCCTCTGGGCGATCACGCTGCTGGCTTTGACGGTGGTCGGGGCCGTCCCCCTGCGCGATTTCCTGATCTTCCTCGGGGTCGCTTCGGGCGTGATGTTCCTGAACCAAGTCCGCACGCTCGTCGCGCATCTGTGGGAGAATGAAGGCGAGCCGATGAGCGTCACCGCCCAATATCTCGACAGCGTCAACGTTCCGCCGCCGGCGACACTGCCCGCCTTCTGGGCGCCGGTCGGCCTCCGCTACCATGCGCTGCACCATTTGCTTCCGGGCCTGCCGTACCATGCGCTCGGCGAGGCGCACCGGCGGCTCAAGAGCGATCTCGAACGCGACTCGGTCTATTTCGACGCCAACCATCGCGGGCTTTCGCCGTTGGTCGTCCGCCTCGCCGCCAGAAGCTGGCGCGGCCGCTAATTCTTCCGGCAGGGATATTTCCTCTGGAGGACCCGGAGCATGGCCTCCTTGAGGCTCATCCGAGCGCGCTCTGCCGAAGGGATCGCCGCCAACCCGTCGATGAACTCGTAACTGCCGAGGCTCGCGCGCGGCTTGGGTGAGCAATAGAGAATGGGCCGACCCGCCCGCTCAGCCGCGATCCGATCATCACCAATCGACTTGCCGACGGCGGTCGCCTCGGCCTTCAGCCGGCCATAGTCGCGGTCGAAAAAAGCGAGCGGGCCCTTGGCCTTGAGGCGGTTGGCGCGGTCGAGAAAGTTTTGCGCCGTGCCAGGCGGGGCCGCGAGCGCGGGTGCACTGAGGGATAGGGCGAGAAGCAGGAGGATAAGCTGGCGCATCAAAAAACCACTCCGCAGCTTAGTGCCGCAAAGTGGCTTTTTGGTTTGCTTGGCCTTTGAACTAGGCGCCGGCGGCGGCCGGACCGCCGATGGCGCCAGGTTTGGACCGCTTCGCCTTCGGGATCGACGAACCCGCTGCCGGGATCGCCGGGCCCTTGGATCCGCCGCGGTCGATCGGTTCGCCGGCGAGGACCTTCTTGATCTCGTCGCCGCTCAGCGTCTCAAATTCGAGGAGGGCCTTGGCGAGCGTCTCGAGTTCCTGGCGGTTCTCCTCGAGCAGGTGCTTCGCGCGGTCGTAGCCTTCGTCGATGATGCGGCGGATTTCCTTGTCGATGGCCTGCGCAGTCTCGTTGGACATGTTGCGCTGGCGGTTGACCGAATATCCGAGGAACACCTCTTCCTCGGCGTCCGCGTACTGAAGCGGGCCCAGAAGGTCGGACATGCCCCAGCGGGTGACCATGTCGCGGGCAAGGCCGGTCGCATAGCTGATGTCAGACGAAGCGCCGGACGAGACCTTGTCGTATCCGAAGATCAATTCCTCGGCGACTCGGCCGCCCATCGAGACGGCAAGGTTCGCGTACATCTTGTCGCGGTGATAGCTGTAATTGTCCCGCTCGGGCAGGCGCATCACCATGCCCAGGGCCCGGCCCCGCGGGATGATCGTCGCCTTGTGGATCGGATCGGACGCCGGCTCGTGCAGAGCGACGATCGCGTGGCCTGCCTCGTGATAGGCGGTCATGCGCTTTTCGTCCTCGGTCATGACCATGGACTTGCGCTCGGTGCCCATCAGCACCTTGTCCTTGGCCTCTTCGAATTCTTTCATCGCAACCAGGCGCTTGCCTCGCCGAGCGGCGAGAAGCGCTGCTTCGTTAACGAGGTTGGCGAGGTCCGCGCCGGAGAAGCCTGGAGTGCCGCGCGCGATGACGCGCGGATCGACGTCGGGCGCCAGCGGCACTTTCTTCATGTGTACGCCGAGGATTTGCTCGCGCCCGTCGATGTCGGGACGCGGAACGACGACTTGGCGGTCGAAGCGGCCGGGGCGCAGCAGCGCCGGGTCGAGCACGTCGGGCCGGTTGGTCGCGGCAATGATGATGATGCCTTCGTTCGCCTCGAACCCGTCCATCTCGACGAGAAGCTGGTTCAGTGTCTGCTCGCGCTCGTCGTTGCCGTTGCCCAGGCCTGCGCCGCGATGCCGGCCGACGGCGTCGATCTCGTCGATGAAGACGATGCAAGGTGCCGACTTCTTGGCCTGGTCGAACATATCGCGGACCCGGCTCGCGCCGACGCCGACGAACATTTCGACGAAGTCCGAGCCCGAAATCGTGAAGAAGGGAACTCCCGCTTCACCCGCGATGGCGCGGGCCAATAGGGTCTTGCCGGTGCCGGGAGGGCCGACCAGCAAGGCGCCCTTGGGGATCTTGCCGCCGAGGCGCGCGAACTTGCCCGGATCCTTCAGATATTCGACGATCTCCTGAAGTTCTTCGCGGGCTTCGTCGATCCCGGCGACATCGGCGAAGGTTACGCGCCCCTGCTTTTCGGTCAGCATTCTGGCGCGGCTTTTGCCGAAGCCCATGGCCCCCGATCCGGCATTCTTCTGCATCTGCCGCATCACGAAGAAGCTGATCCCGAGGATCAGCAGGAAGGGCAGTGAATTGTAGAGCATGTACATCCAGATGCTGCCTTGCTCTTCGGCCTTCACCTGGACCCCAACGCCCTTTTGAATCATCTTGTCGGCGATGTTCGTTCCCGCCGGTGCGACGCTGTGAAAGTCCTCACCACTCTGCAGCTTTCCAACGATCGCCGAGTTCCCGGTAGTGCCGGTCGACATGGTGACCGTGCGGACATTGCCCTCGTCGACCTGGCGAACGAATTCGGAATAAGCCATCGGCTGGCCGGCTGTGCTGCGCGAGCTGCCGCCGATCATTTGTACGAAAAGAACAAGCGCGAAGAGGATGCCGACCCAGATCAGCAGGCTCTTGGTCCACGGGTTTCCGGGCTTCTTGTCTTTGTCGTTCATTGCTCTCTTTCGCTGGGCAAAACGCCCGTGCGCATAAAATAGGCGCGTTTACCCTAATAACAATGCGCTGCTTAGGGAGTGGTGAACGGCGATTCGCCGGATCAGACTCGTTCGACCGGCCTTTCGTCGGCCCAATCGAACGCTGAGCTGCTTTCCAAATCCCTCAGCCTTTCGAGAAAGAGGCGCCCAAGCCGCATGCGCCGCTCACGAGCGGCCGCGGTGACTGCTCGATCGGCTGCGGCCATTTCTTCATGGGCCCGGCGCCGATAGTATCGCACATCCGACTCCACCCGCTTCTCCTTTGTTAATTTTCGATTCTTCGTGAAGAATTTAATATAAGTTATTCAAAAAATCGAGCCTGCTCCGCTTCTGGCGGCAGCGGCTCTTCGCGGCGGCGCTTTCGTAACGCGCCACGGATTGCCTCCATCGAGCTTCAGCCCTGACAAAGTCGCGCTAGTCCCACGCCTCAACGCTTCGATCGCGCGCATCAGGTCGGCGCCGCGAGGCTCGGCTGCGTGAAACCGCGCGAAGGCGATCAGCAACAGCCGGCGCTGTAGCTCGGTGGGCAGTCCGCTCGCGTCGACCCGCAAGCCTTCTGCGTCATCAGTGACGCGGGTAAGGGCGAGCCCGTCGGCGACCCAGCCGAGGGCGTCGTCAGCGGATGCGAGGTGCGCCGCGCTTCGAGCCACCGCCTCGGAGCTCAGCCACGGTGCATCGGCCAGGACCTTGCGGATCCGGACTCGCTCGAATTGCTCATCCGAATTGCTGGGGTCGATGACCGGTTCAATCCCCGCTTCGGCACAGATCTTTTCGAGGTCCGAGCGCTGCCAGCCGAGCAATGGCCGGAGCAGGGGAAGGCGGGAACCTGGAACGATGGCTTTGGGGCGCATTCCGGTCAGTCCACGAAGGCCGGAGCCGCGGTTGAGGCGCATCAGGATCGTTTCGGCTTGATCGTCCGCATGGTGGGCGGTCGCCAGCGCCTTCAGCTTCCCGTCCCTCAGCCAACCGGCGAGCAGCCGATAGCGGGCTTCGCGGGCCCGCTCCTGAATCGCCGACGAGGGGGGGGCCGTCCATTCCGTCAACAGGATCGTATGCGGAACGCCGAGCTTCCCGCAAATTTCCGCGACGCTCTGCGCCTCCGCTCGACTCTCCACGCGCAAGCCGTGATCGACGGTCGCCGCCTCGATTTGGCCTGGACGCGCCGCTGCTGCGAGAAGCAGCAATGCCAGGCTGTCGGGGCCGCCCGACACGGCAATTCCGATGCGCTCGAGAGGCGCGCTCAACGCGTCGAGGTCGGCGCGGAATCGGTCGATGAGGGCGCGATCGGGGACCATCCCCGCCGCCCTAGCACATCAACCGCAGTTAGCCTCGGCCTTGCCCTGGTCGACCTGCTTGCGAAGGTCGGTGCGGATTTTCGAGCCGTAAACGGCGTCGAGCTCGGCATAAGCTTTGCAGGCTTGGCCGGGCTGGCCGAGCTTCATCTCCGCCTGGCCGAGAAAATAGAGGCTGTCGGGCGCCCGTTCCCCTCTCGAGTTGGAGCGATAATTGGCGAGCAGGACCGCCGCCGCGTCGCGGGGCTTGCCCTGTTCGAGCAGGGCGCGACCGATAAGATTGTTCGCGTAGCTCACTCGCCTGTGCTTCGGGTAGGCCGAGGCGAACGCCCTCAGAGAGGCGATGGCTTCGTCATATTTGCCCGCTTCCCACAGATGGAATCCATCGCTGTACGCGTCTTCGCCGGGATCGGTGACCGTTGTCAGCGACGATGCAACTGCCGGCGTCGTCGGGTTAGCAGATCCGACCTCCGGCTTCGGCTTTTGGGCGGATGGTTTGGGTGCCGTTTCGAGGGGGACGGTTGTCGGACCAGGCATTGCCACCGCTGCTTGGTTCACGCGTTCTTCGATGGTCGCGATACGCTGTTCCTGATCGCTCTTTGCTCGTGCCAAATCGGCTTCCAGAGACCGGAGCCGATTGCCGTTCTCTTCCGATAAGCGAAGAATGTCGGTCATCTGCCGTTCGAGGGCGTCGAGTCTCTGATCGAGCGTAACGACCGACGATTGAGTGGCGGCCGGCTCACCGGAGAATCCCGCGGTGTCGGCCGGCCGGCCGCGCGGGAACACCTGCCGCTGCACCTGCTGTAGCTGGCGCTCGAGGCGTTCGATCCTTTGCTCGGGCGTAGGCGCCTGGCGCTGGGCGAGCGCCGGCACGGGAGTTAGGGCGATGCTGGCAGAGGCCGCAAATGCGGCGAAGGCGCGCAGAAATGTCACTCGATTTTCCCCAACCCTTTGAAACTACTCAATTGTGCTCCAACCCGGCTTTCCCCGCGATGAATCCTTAGGTGGAAACGCCATTGTTTGTCGGCGCAGGTTCTGGCGGCGCGGGCGCTGGAGGCTCCGGCGTGACCGTAGCCGGCGGCGCCGCCGCCCTCCGACCCGACGGCCTGGCGGTCCTGGGCGCAGCTGGGGGAGGTGCCGCACCGGTCGGAGGCGCTTGGCCCGTCCTGAGCAAGTCTGCGGGAAGCAGGCTCACGTCGGCGACCGTTGTCGCTGGCGGCCCGACCGGAGGAACGACGGTGTTGCCGACCGCGATCCTGAGTGCCTCGGGCTTGCCGGTTTTGAGAAGCGGAGATGCCGCAGTCGGCGGCACCGCAAAGGTCTGCCCCGTCTGGAGCATGCCCGAGAAGAAGGTTTGGCCGCCCTTCTCGTAAACCTGCAGCCATACGGCATCGGTCGCAGTCAGCGTGACCGGCTGCTGCGCAGGCGTGGCGGCCGGCGGGGGTCCCGCGGCTGGCGGCGCGGATGCAGTCGCGGCGGCCGTATTGGAGGCCGTTTCATCCGGCTGCTCCAGCGAGCGACGGCTAAGCCAGCTCATAGCCAGGACGAGGACGATCACCGCAAGGATTGCGCCGATCACGAGCGTTTTCGGCATGGTCCGTGCCGGGTCGGCGGGCTCGAACACTTCGGTGGCAGATGCCAAGGCCCGCTGCCCGCCCATCTCGCTTCGAAGCTGGTCGGCAACTTCGGCTCGATCCAGGCCGACCACGCCGGCATAGCTCCGGGCAAAACCGATCGTATAGGTCGGGGCCGGCAGGCGATCCCAGTCGGCCGCCTCGATGGCCTCCAGATGCCGCCGCGGAATGCGCGTTTGCGCCGCAATATCCTCGAGGCTCAGCTCTTTTTGTTCGCGCGCCGCACGAAGGCGCTCGCCGACTGAAGGAACGTCCGTCTCGACCAGTTCCTCGTCCATCGCGCCGCCTTCAGTTCGAATGAGGAAAAGTCACTGTTCGATGGCTCGGGCCGGACTGTCAACCGACAACTACGCTGTGGCGCTTTGCCCAATCGGAAAGCGCCTTGCGTAGGTCCTTAGGAGGCTTGGCAAGCAACTGTTCGAGGCGGCTTCGGACGGCCGCGGCGTCCAGCGAACGAACCATTGCCTTGACCGGTCCGACCCCCGCCGGAGTGATCGAAAAATTTTCCGCGCCGATGCCGATCAAAGCCATGGCCTCAAGCGGCCGCCCGGCCATTTCCCCGCAGATCCGGGCCGGAACATTCGCATTGCGCGCGGCGTCGAGCACGCGTTTCAGGAAGCGCAGGATTGCGGGACTGAGCCAGTCGTAACGCTGGGCAAGGCGAGGGTCCGCGCGATCGGCCGCAAACAGGAATTGGGTAAGGTCGTTCGTCCCGATCGAGATGAAGTCGAGGCGCGGCAGAAGCTGGTCGAGCATCTCCGCCAGGCTCGGAACCTCCAGCATCGCGCCGAACTCGATCCGGCTGGGAAGCTTGCGGTGTGCGCGGCGCGCCCATTCGACCTGGTCCTCGACGAGCGCGCGCGCCTCCTCATACTCCCACGGTTCGGAAACCATCGGGAACATCACGCGGAGCACCTTTCCGCCTGACGCCTCGATCAGCGCTCGGGCTTGCGCTCTCATCAGGGCCGAACGTTCGAGCGACAAGCGGAGCGCGCGCCAGCCCATTGCGGGATTTTCGGCCTCGTCGTGAATGTCGGTCAGATAGGGCAGGGCCTTGTCGCCGCCGATGTCGACGGTGCGAAACACCACGGGTCGGTCGCCGACCGCTTCGAGAACCTTGCTGTAGAGCCGCTGCTGCCGTTCGCGCCCCGGCAAAGTCGCCGACACGAGGAATTGAAACTCTGTGCGGAACAGCCCGATGCCGTCGGCGCCGGTCATCGCGAGAGCCGCGGCATCTTCAGCAAGTCCGGCATTGACCATTACGCTCACCTGAAGCCCGTCGCGGGTGACGGCGGGGAGAGTCTTCACCGCGGCGAATTCGGCTCGCCGTTTCCGGCTCAAGGTCATCCGGTGTTCGAAGCTCGACTGGAGCGGCCGGTTGGGCCGGATGATCACGCTCCCGTTGTCGCCGTCGACCAGGATCGTCTGACCTTCCTCGACGCTGTGGCGGATGTCGGTGAGGCGCCCAACCACGGGCACTCCGATGGCGCGAGCGACGATCACCATGTGGGAGGTCAGCGAACCTTCTTCGAGCACGACGCCCTTCAGCCTGCGGCGGTCATATTCGAGGAGCTCGGCCGGGCCGAGATTGCGCGCCACGAGAATGGTGTCGTGGGCGAGGCCGGTTTGAGCGGCGGTTCCCATCCTTCCCGACACGATGCGCAGCAAACGGTTGGACAGGTCCTCCAGGTCGTGCATCCGCTCCTGGAGGAGGGGGTCGTCGATGTCGCGCATCCGCGCCCGCATGCGCTGCTGGACCCGCTCGATCGCCGCTTCGGCGGTAAGCCCGCTGTCGATCGCCTCGTTGATCCGCCGGGACCAGCCCTCGTCGTAGGCGAACATGCGATAAGTCTCGAGAATCTCCTGATGCTCGCCCGCAGTGCCGAACTCGGCCTCCTTCGTCATATTGTCGATCTGCTCGCGCATCTTGCGGAACGCGGAATAAACACGCTCGCGTTCCGCCTCGATGTCGTCGGCGACCGTGTGCTCGACGATGACCCGCGGCTCGTGGAACACCGCTTCGCCCTTGGCCATTCCGGCGACGAGCTTCAATCCGGCGAGGCGGAGCGGGCCGCCGCTGCGCAGCCGCCCCCGGCGAGCGCCGTCGACCAGCCTTGCCGCCGCGATCATTTCGGAGAGGACCATGGCGACCGTCTGGAGGGCCTCGATCTCGACGTCCTCGTAGCAGCGGGGTTCGGCGTGCTGGACGGCAAGAACGCCGATCGGGCTCTCCAGGCGGACGATCGGCACTCCGGCAAAGCTGTGGAAGCTCTCCTCGCCGGTTTCGGGCCGGTAAGCGAAGGCCGCATGCTCGGCGGCCTCGGCAAGGTTGAGGATTCGGCCTTCGGCGGCGATCGTTCCGACGAGGCCCTCGCCCATCCTCAATTTGGTGACGTGGACGGCTTCCTTGCGCAGGCCGCGGGTCGCGAACAGCTCGAGCTTGTTGTCGCGCAGCAGATAGATGGAGCAGACCTCGCTCTCCATCGCCTCGGCGATGAGGTCGACCACCCGGTCGAGCTTGCTTTGGACTGAGCCGCGCGCGGCCATCACCTCGTGGAGTCCGGTCAGGATCTCGCGGGCGGAGATGGCGGCCGAGGTGGGCATGGCAAAAGCGCTAACAGATGCGCTGCCCCGATGCCACGGACTCGCGTCGAGGACGAACCGTCAGGCGGCGTAGGTCGTGCGGCCGCCCACGACGGTGCGAACGATCTCGATGTCCTTCAGCCGACCCGGCTCGACGGCGAACGGGTCATCGGCGAGCACCACGAAATCGGCAAGCTTGCCGGCCGCGATGGAGCCTTTCAAATGCTCCTCGTGCGAATTGTAGGCGCCGTTCCACGTGTAGACCCGTAGCGCTTCTGCCACGCTGATCCTCTGGTTCGCGCCCCAGGTCTCACCGTTCCACCCGGTGCGGGTCACCATCCCCTGGATGCCGAGCAAAGGAGCGAAAGGGCCCGGGGGAAAGTCGCAGCCGCCCGCGACCTTGATCCCGGCGTCGAGATAGGAACGGTAAGGCATGATGTGCCGCATCAGCGCCTCACCGTAGAACTTGAACTTGTCGGGATTGTAGAAGGCGTAGCTGGTGAACGGCGCGGGTACGGCGTCGAGCGCCTTCATTCGAGCAATGAGGCCGTCATCGGCGAGCGTCGCATGCGTGAATTTTGGCCGAACGTCAGGCTTGGGAAAGAGACGTCGAGCCCGCTCCAGCGACTTCAGGTACATGTCGATCGCAATGTCGCCATTGGTGTGGCAATTGGGCTGGATCCCGGCGCGCCAGACCCGCTCGACCCAGGCATCGAGGTCCCCCTGCGTGGTAGTGACATTGCCGTGGTAGGGCGGTTTTCGGCCAGGATAGCCCGCCCGGATGCTCATGGTCCGCTCCGAAAAGGAGCCGTCTACCATATGCTCGGACGTCGCTCCGAGCCTGATCCACTCGTCGCCGAAGCCCGTGCGCCAGCCGTTCGCGATCATCGCGTCGATCATCGGCTGCTCGGGCTCGTAGCTGATCCGATGGGCCAATTCGCCCTCCTGCCTGAGCTGCAGCAATGCGGAAAAATTGCCGCCCTCATGATGGACGCTTGTGAGGCCGTAGCGAGCGAACTGCTTGGAGATATGCGCCAGTCCTGCTCTTGCCCGAACGAGCTTTTCGGCGTCGCTATAGACGGGCCGCTTCCCGGCTTTCCCCAGTCGATCCTGCGCATTGTCGGTGACCCGGCCATTGAGCTCGCCTGACGAATCACGGTCGAACGTGCCGCCAAAAGGCTGCGGCGTA
Source organism: Pseudomonadota bacterium (assembly GCA_046730995.1). Taxonomy (GTDB): domain Bacteria; phylum Pseudomonadota; class Alphaproteobacteria; order Sphingomonadales; family Sphingomonadaceae; genus Sphingomicrobium. The sequence goes on along the minus strand of JBKPKF010000152.1, from coordinate 5,316 downwards.
TTCCTGGTGACCTCGGCGAGCTCGAACGCCTTCGAATTATAAAAGGAAGTATGGCCGCCCCGATGATAGACGGCGACGGGATGGTCGGAGGATACCCGGTCGAGGTCCGCCCGGGTGATGAGCCGCCCGTCCTTCACCTTTGTATCGTCGTAGAAATATCCCTCGACCCATTGCCCGGGGGGAGTCTTCGCCGCGCGCTCGCGCAGCTTGCGCACGATGGATTCGATCGTGACGAGCTCCACCTCAAACGGATTTCCGACGAGAACTTCATAGAGAAGCGTCTCGCCATCAGGGTGGAGGTGGCAATCGATGAAGCCGGGCACCACTGCCATGCGCTTGGCGTCATAGACTTGGGTGCCTTTGCCGATCAGGCCGTCCATCGATTCATTCGGGCCGACTGCGATGAATCGCCCGTCACGGACCGCAAACGCTTCTGCCCGCTCGACCTGCGGATCGACCGTGTAGACCTTCGCATTGCGGACGACGAGGTCGGCGGCTTTGGGGTCTGGCGCAGCCAATAAGCGTGACGGCCAGGCCGCGAACGTCGCGGCGGCGCCGCCAAGCACAGCTCGGCGGCTGGCTTTCATTTCAGCGCGGCCGATGAATCGGCGATGGCGTTGCCGAGCTTCTCGATCACCTCGTCGACCTGCTCCTCCGAAATGATGAGCGGAGGTGACAAAGCGATCGTGTCGCCCGTGACGCGCACCAGCAGCCCTTGATCGAAAGCGCGGCGATAAACGTCGCTGCCGCGCGCGCCCGGGCGCCCTTCGAGCGGCGCCAGCTCGATCCCGCCGACTAAACCGATATTGCGGACATCGGCGACGTTCGGCGCCTGGCGCAACATATGCACCGCGTCCTGCCAATAGGGCTCAATCGCTTTTGCGCGCTCAAACAGCCGCTCGCGCTCGTAAATCTCGAGGGTGGCAATCAGCGCCGCCGATGCCGCGGGATGGCCGGAATAGGTGTAGCCATGGAACAGCTCGATGGTTTCAGCCGGACCCTGCATCATCGCGTCATAGACGTGGCTTCGGACCGCGACCCCGCCCATCGGAATTGTCCCGTTGGTCATTCCCTTGGCCATGGCGATCATGTCCGGCTGGATGCCGAACCGCTGTGCGGCGAACGGCGCTCCGAGGCGCCCGAAGCCGGTGATCACTTCGTCGAAGATCAACAGGATGCCATGTTCGTCGCAGATCGATCGAAGCCGCTCCAGATACCCCTTCGGAGGTGGAAGGACGCCGGTCGAACCAGCCATCGGCTCGACGATGACCGCCGCTATGTTGCCGGCGCCATGCTCATCGATGATCCGGTTGAGATCGTCGGCGAACTCAACGCCATGTTCCGGCTGTCCGCGCGAAAAGGCGTTGCGCTCCGGATCGTGCGTATGGCGAAGGTGATCGACCTCTCGAAGCAAGGGGCCGAATGCCGCCTTGGTATAGGGAATTCCGCCGACCGAGATTCCGCCGAAATTGACCCCGTGATACGCCCGCTCGCGGCCGATCAGCCACACGCGATCCGGCTCGCCGCGAGCCACGTGATAGGCACGGGCGATCTTGAGCGCAGTCTCCGCCGCTTCGCTTCCGGAATTGACGAAGAAGGTATTGTCGAAGCCCTTCGGCAGCACCGACTTCAGCGCGTCCGCAGCCGCGAACGCAAGCGGATGGCCGATCTTGAACGGTGGGGCATAGTCGAGCTCGCTGATCGCCGCACTGACCGCGTCCACGATCTCGCGGCGGCCGTGACCCGCATTGACGCACCACAGGCCCGAGGCGCCGTCCAGCACCGGCCTGCCCTCGGGCGTGAAATAATGCATGCCCTCGGCTCGGGCGAGCAGCATCGGGGCGGCCTTGAAGTGGCGGTTGGCCGTGAACGGCATCCACCATGCCGAAAGATCAGCTTCAACTGTGTCCATTTGGGCGATCTGGCAGTTTGTTCCGCCCTCGTCCAGCAAGTCCCTAGCCGCGGCTCTCCAGGGCGGCCGCGGCTTCGTCGACCAGCTCCTGGATGATCGCGGCGACGGGCTCTTCCCGGTTGACCATTCCGACGGATTGGCCGGCCATGACCGATCCCGTTTCGATGTCGCCGTCGATCGCCGCCCGGCGGAGTGCGCCGGCCCAATAATGCTCGATCTGAAGCTGGGCCTCGGCCATTTCTATCGCGCCCTCGTCCAGCTTCTGGGCGACTTCTCGCTGCTTCGCTGCAAAGCGCTCCGTTTCGGCGTTCTTGAGCGCTCGGACAGGAATGACCGGCAGGCGCGGATCGATCTGGATCGAAAGAATGGCATCGCGGGCGGAGGCGCGGATGAACGCCTTCTTGAAGTTCGCGTGAGCAATGCTCTCGTTCGCGCAGACGAAACGCGTTCCGAGCTGCACCCCGACAGCGCCCATTTCGAGGTAAGCGGCGATTGCTTCGCCGCGGCCGATCCCGCCCGCGATGAAGACCGGTATCTCCTTGCTGACGTTGGGCAGGATCTCCTGCGCCAGCACCGAGGTCGATACCGGGCCGATATGGCCGCCGGCCTCCATGCCCTCGATGACCAGCGCATCGACGTTGGATCGCATCAACTTCTTGGCGAGCGCGAGCGCCGGCGCGAAGGCCATCAGCTTGGCCCCACGGCCTTTGATCTTCTCCATGGCCCAGCCGGGCGGCAAGCCGCCGGCAAGCACGACATGTCCGACGTCATGCTTCGCGCAGACCTCGATCAGCTCGGCGAGCTGCGGATGCATGGTGATGAGATTGACCCCGAACGGACGGGTCGTGCGGGCCTTCGTCTCGGCGATTTCCGTATCGAGCAGTTCGGGACTCATCGCTCCGCATGCGATCACTCCGAAGCCGCCTGCGTTCGAGATGGCCGAGACGAGATTGCGTTCGCTGACCCAGCTCATGGCGCCGCCCATGATCGCGACGTCGCAGCCGAGGAACTCGGTGCCGCGGTGCATCAGCTCTTTCAGCCGGGCGTGCCCGGCGGTGGGATGCACCGCTCGCGGCTCGGCGATCAAGCCCTCGCCGCTCACGCCGCTTGCTCCTCGTCGAGGCCGAACGCCGTGTGGAGCACGCGTACCGCAAGATCGAGGTCCGCTTCGGCGATGAGCGCACTCACCTTGATTTCGCTCGACGAGACCGCGAGCAGGTTTATCGACCGCTCCGCAAGGACTTCGAACATCTTCGAGGCGAGTTGCGGGTTGGAGCGGATTCCGACCCCGACGATGCTGACTTTCGCGACAGCATCGTCGTGGACCAGCATGGCATAGCCGATCTCGTCCTTGCGTTGTTCGATCACCGCCATGGCCTGGGCAAGGCTGGCGCGCGGCACGGTGAAGGTGAGGTCGCTGGCGCCCGTGTCGGGGGTCGCGGCATGGACGATCATGTCCACCTGGATTCCGGCCTCGGCGATCGGAGTGATGACTGCGGCGACGGTTCCGGGCTTGTCCGGCACTCCTGTCAGCGTAATCCGCGCCTCGTTCCTGTCGGCGGCGATGCCCGCGATCAGGTTCCGTTCCATCTTATCTCCCGAAAGCTGTGCGACGATATCCGTCCCGGGCTTGTCTTCGAAGGCCGAGAGCACGCGCAAGGGCAGATTCTCGCGCATTGCAAGCCCGACGGAGCGGACCTGAAGCACCTTTGCGCCGACTCCGGCAAGCTCAAGCATCTCCTCGAATGTGACTTCGGCCAGCTTGCTCGCACGAGGCACGATGCGAGGGTCCGTGGTGTAGACCCCATCGACGTCCGTGTAGATGTCGCACCGGTCCGCCTTCACGCCCGCCGCGATGGCCACGGCGGACGTGTCGGATCCGCCGCGCCCAAGGGTCGCTAGGCGACCATCGGTCGAAACTCCCTGGAACCCCGGAATTACGGCTACCGTTCCGGCGCTCAAAGCCTCGTCCAGAAGGGCGGCTTCGACCGTTTCGACCCGCGCGTTCCCGTGGACTCCCGAGGCCCGCACGAGCTGCCAGCCCATGAAGCTTCGCGCCTTGAGGCCCATGTTCTGGAGCGTCATTGCGAGCAGTCCGGCAGTCACTTGTTCCCCGCTGGCGACGACCACGTCATATTCCGTCGGGTTGTGGAGCGCGGCGGCTTCGCGGCAAAGCTGCACCAGCCGGTCGGTTTCCCCGGCCATCGCCGAGACCACGACAAGCACCTCGTTGCCCGCCTCGGCTTCGTGCCTCACGCGTGTCGCGACGTGGCGGATGCGCTCGATGCCCGCCATCGACGTTCCGCCGAATTTCATCACGATGCGCGCCATTCAAGCGCGGGCTCTTAACTACTGTCGGCGTCCGCGCAACCGCCGAGCCGCCTGGAAAGGCCGTCGGCTGCGATCATCGCGTCGACATCGATCCGCGGCCGAATGACAGTCCATCGGTCGCCGTCGACCAGGACCTCCGGCGTCAGCGGCCGCGAATTATAGGTGCTGGACATGGCCGCGGCATATGCGCCGGCCGTGCGGAATACGACCAGATCGCCCGCTTCGACCCGGTCCATTCGGCGCGCCGTGGCAAAGGTGTCGCCGGTCTCGCAGACGGGTCCGACGACGTTGGCGGTCCAGCTCATGCCGCTCGGCGCAACCGCCTCGATCTTGTGCCAGGCGTCGTAAAGTGCCGGCCGCATCAAATCGTTCATGGCTGCGTCGACGATCACGAACGGATGCGCTGCCCCCGGCTTGATGCGGATCACGCGTGACAGCAGGACGCCCGCATTGCCCACGATCAGCCGCCCCGGTTCGAACACCAGCCGCACGCCCCAATCACGTGTTACGCGCTTCACCATGGTCCCATAATCGCCCGGGCTTGGGGGTGACGGCTGGTCCGGGTCGTAGGGCACGCCGAGACCGCCGCCGAGGTCGGCGACTTCTATGCCATGCCCTGCCTCACGCAGTGCCCGGATAAGCTCCCCGACCCGCGTGAAGGCGTGATCCAGGGGCTCGAGGCTGGTCAGCTGGCTGCCGATATGAACTGCGACGCCCTGCACGGCCAGGCCAGGCAAGGCGGCGGCGCGCGCATAGGCTTCCACGGCCTCACCGATCGCGATGCCGAATTTGCTCTCCGCTGCGCCGGTGCTGATCTTGACGTGGCCGCCCGCGGCAACGTCGGGATTGACCCGGAATCCGACGGGCGCGGCGCGGCCCATCTCGGTCGCCACTTCCGACAGCATCTCAGCCTCGGCGACGGACTCGAGGTTGAACTGATAAAGCCCGCCATCGAGGGCCAGCCGCATTTCATCCTCGGTCTTGCCGACGCCCGAGAAGACGATCTTTTCGCCCGTTATGCCGGCCGCTCTGGCTCGGCGATATTCGCCGCCGGAGACGACGTCGGCGCCGAG
>JBKPKF010000151.1:0-12894 GCA_046730995.1 Pseudomonadota bacterium | reverse complement strand
GAGCCGCCTCCGTCGCTTCGGCCGCGATCCTCATCCACAGCCTAGTGGATTTCCCGCTTCGCACCGCCGCCATCGGCGCCTGTTTCGCAATGTGTCTTGCGCTACTCATGAGGCCGAGATCGGCGGAGGGCACCGACCACTCGGAGCTGCGGCCCGCGCGCCACATGGTGGTTGGCTGATCCGGCTCCCGAAGGCATTCGATTCGTGACGAACTTGCTCTATCAGCTTTGGCATGCCGTCACAGGCGCAATGACCTCCTGGTACGAGGCCAAGATGTTCATCGAGCATGCCTCGGTCGTTAGTAGCGACGCGCTTCATGTCCTCGTCGGCACGCTGATCTGGATCGCCGCCGCGATCATCCTGCGCAAGAACCTGTCGACTTTGATTCCCTGGACTTTGGTGCTCGGCCTGACCCTGTTCAATGAGGTCGTCGACCTTTGGATCGAACGTTGGCCTGACCTCGCGATGCAATATGGGGAGTCGGCCAAGGACATCCTTCTGACGATGGCTCTTCCGACTGTCCTACTCGTGCTCGTGCGGACCCAACCGGGATTGTTCCATGCATTCAGGCGAGCGCGGCGCTGACCTGCCGGGCGGCCTCGCTGATCTTGAAGCCGAGACCGGGCTTCAACAGCAGCTGGGTAAAGTGGATGCGCCACGTTCCCAATGGCTTGGAAGTCGGCTCTCGCGATTTCCTCACTTGACGAAAGGCGGATTCAGCCAGTCGCAGACTCGACCGGTCCTCCGACAAACGAGCCCTAAGGTCCGTCCCGTCCAGCGATCCATATAAGGCGTCCGCAAGCAGGAGGGCCTGGGCGGCTGCACGGTGGGCGCCCAGTTCCTGCGAACGATCGTACAGCCGTTGAATTTCGTCGGCGTGGAGCGGATGCAGCAGCGCCGCAAAATCGCTGATCCATTTCAGCCGGAACCAGGCGCTCGAGGCGCCGTGTACGCAGAGATAAGCGGAGAGCTCGTCCTTGGCGAGAGTTGGCAGTTCAACTCCATGCGTCACTTCGATGGTCTGCGAAGGGGAGTGGACGTTGACGCTTGGAAGAAAAACCCGGTTATCGACAAGGCGAGTGTGAAGCTCGACATGAACTCCGTCCGCTCGCCCCCAGACCGATTCTTTCGACCGCGAATGCCAGGACGGAAGGTCGGTCAGGCCGGTCGGAAGACGCAGCGAAAATCCGCGGGCCAGCAATATGTCCGCGGCTTCGGAAAGATTTGCGGGATCGATGAGAACATCGATGTCCCAACCCATTTTGAGCATTGGCGAGCGGTAGGCGAGTGCCGCGACCGTCAGGCCCTTAACGAATAGAATTGGGAGATCCGACTTAGCGAATTCGACATGGAGGAGCCCACATTCGCGAGCGATGCCGAGATTCGTCGCGGCGATTGCCCGTGCGTCGGATGATAGCGCCTCCGCCTCGGCTTGCGGGATTCGGTCCGAGTTAGGGGCAAGGGCGTTCCATGCGAGCCCCTGGACACGGTGAAACCGCGCCAGCCGCAGAACGCGTGACCAGTCCAGGTCAGCCGTGATTGAGGGCCGATCGTCCCGCGATGTTGCGAAATTCCACCGGCAACATTCCACGAGCAGCGAAAATTCGGGGCAATGCTCCCGAACCAGCTTCACGGAGCGTTGCGTCCTTCGACATATTTGATGAAGCGGGCGGTCAAGAGCGCGCGGGGGACGGTGAATTCGCGCCCGCTATATTTTCGGAAGTCGATCTCCGTCTGTTCCGGCCAGCGTTCCAGCGAGTTCCGCAGTCGGGGAACGTCGATCATGCCCTTGAAGCGGTCGTCCTTTTCGAGACGGTCGAGCTCGGCAAGAATGTCTTTCCGACGACGGCCAATGCGCAGGTGCCAGTCGGCATCCCAGCGTCCGTTGAGGCGATTGGCGCGCTGCTCCTCCGGCATGATCCCCTTCGCGACTTGCTTGGCTAGCCAACGTGTCTGACCGTCCCGCATGAACATGCGCGTGGGAAGGGCCCAGCAGAATTCGACGAGCGGCCGGTAGGCCATTGGATCGCGCTGCGCCACTCCGTACATCTGCTCGAAGGCCTGATAGACCTCTCCCGCCTCGCCATCGTCGTTCTGCAGCAAGAGCTCACGCGCGTGGCGGGCGTTCCACGGCTGGTATCGTTCAAAGACCAGGCCTGCATCCTTAAGTCGGCGATTTGCGCCCGATGCAACGCGGTACTCGTCGGTGAAAGGTTGCATGAGGTCCACGGCGGATCGCTCATCCGGAAACACGACTCGCCTCGCCAGCCGCCACAAACGGTTAGGCAGCAAGGGCAGGAGGCATTGGGCCACAAACCGCCAGAGCATCGAGCGCTCCTGGATGGGAAAGTTACGCAGGGACAGCCACAGCTGCCGCCATCGGCCGGTGAGGAGATGCTCAACGTAACTCCACGCGCCCTTGTCGCTGAAGGCATTATTTCCCCAATCGGACACGAGCAGGACGTCACAGCCCTCGCGCGCGGCCCCGGCGAAGAGCCCATGGAACACATAGAGATTGCAAAGGCCGGATGGCGCTCCGCCCATCAGATGGAAAAATTCCGTCCACCGGTAATCGTGCTCATACCCTTCATTGGCGGCGTAATGCGGCTCGATCCTCGGGTGCATTGCCGCGAACTCCTGGACCAAGGGGCGCTCGTCGCCGATCATCCCCTCCTGAACACGGCCGTCGTAACCTGCTTCGGGGACGAAGGTGAAAGTTGGCAAGCGCTGTTCCGGCGGTAGCGCGGTAAGCGCGCTCACCGCGACCTGGGGAGAGTCGAGACCGCCTGACAGGGTAGCTCCCGGCTTCTTGAAGCCGGCCAGGCATTTCCCCACCGCTTCCTTGAGGAGCTCGCTGGCTCTACCAATCGCCGCCGCATCGCTGATCCGTAAGGGCGTGATGGCCAGCGGATCATAATATCGATTGAGTACGCGCTTCTTTCCGCGTCGTAGCTCGACGGCGGAGCCCAGCGGCACACGTTTGATCCCCTTGAACCAGCTCGCTTCCTGATCCGAAAAATTGATCATCGCGCTATCGACAACCCGGGCCTCATTGAGCTGCTGCGGAACTCCCGCTGCAAAAAAGATGCGAGGGACCGATCCGGCAATGACCAGGTCGTCGTCGTGAAAATAATAGAGCGGGGGCGCCCGAAGCGGACTTCGAGTCAGGCGCAGGCGTCGTTCAGCGGGATCAGCGATTACAGCGCAATATTCGCCGATGATTTTGCGGTCGGCTTCGTCGCCCCAGGCCTCGACCGCCAAGGCATACAGCCGTGCGACATCCGTCCGCTCGGTACTAAGCTCCGCCGCGATTTCGGCGGAATTGTCGAAATAGCCATGAAACACGGCACTGCGGCCGTCTGGCAAAAGTGTGGGACGCCACGCTCGGGAGATAGCGGCGGTCGAGTGAACAGGCCGATATGCGAAATGGAGGCCGTGGATTTCTGCCGAGCCTGAATGACCGCCGATACCTGCACAAAGCGAAGAGGCTAGCCTGCTGGAAATTCCGGCAAACTTGTCCGGTCTATTTCCGCTCCATGGCCAGGCAAATGCAAGCATCCGTTCAGGCCGCTATGGTGTCAAAGTTGAGCCGAAGGAGTAGGCGTCGGCCAGGGCTGCTTCGGCCTGACGCCCTTCATGCTAAACTGCAATTATGGTGAACCGTTTGCCGCGCGAAAGCACGGGGAAAGGAACGCCAGAATTGTTCGCCCCAGCTTGGATTCATGTCTTCGTGCCGCCACCCTGGGCTCCAGCCCCCTGGACCCCGGCAACGTCCTTGATCTCGCCGAGACGCCGGATTCCCGGTTTCCTCCACGCTCGCAGACTCGCTACATCTTTCTTCATACCCAGCTCCCAACGTGAACGGCGGCACGAGTGGCGCCTCAGTCCAGCCCCTTAACGCCGGACTAGGTTCCAGGTTGCACGCGCTGTCGATCCTAACGGTTAGTGGCCGATTCGCAACGTTTCAAGCCACGGGCCCGGCAGATCGCCGATTATCTTCTCGCCCCCGACCTCTACCCAGGCATGGAGATCGTCATCGGAGCCGCGCAGATGGGCCGGGCGAACCGCAAAAACCACAACATGCGCGACTCGTCTTCGCCGTAGCATCCAGCTCAACGCCATAGCCCGCGGCAGGCATTTGGTCGGGAAGGGCAGCCGGCGCGCGCCCCATTCGACGTGGGCAGCGATGCGATTTGCCTCGACGAGATCAACCCGCGTGGGCCCGTTCTTGGTCCCAAGCTTCTTCCGCCACCGTTCAAAGGGCGCGACGGCGACCGTCAATCGCGCTCGAGTGAGCTCAGCCATCGCCACTGCTGTCCGCGCTCGGGATCGCCAACGCTCAACCGGCAAGCAGGCCAGTTTCCCTTAGCCGCAACAGGAACTCGTCGACGTCCGAGGCAATCTCGGCCTCGTCCCCGTCGAACTCGCCGGCCAGCGCGGTGAGCAGCGCGTTCCGGTCGCGAGTTCCATCGATCAGCCGCCAAATGTTGGCGCCCGTTCCTGCGAGTGAAAAGAACTCGCCATTGTCGAGCCGCATCACGACAATCTCGTCATCGATGTGCGCTTCGGTGAAGCGCTCGGCGAATTTCGTAATTGCCGTCATTTCAGACCGCCATCTTTGACGTGCTGGGCCACGAGTTCAACGCCTTCGCCGAACCGGGCCGCGTCCACCGGCCGCACGAACCGCGCCATCCCGATTTGCGTTGCCATGCGCGCGAGGTGGGCGAACATGCCTGGCCGGTCAAACTTCCGCGCTTCGGCGAAGAGATGGGCCGTGTAATGGTCGTCCTGCATCCGGACGAAACGCTCAGCGCCGGCGATCGGTGCGATTGCGGGCTGCGGGCCCGTTTCGAGGAAGATCAGCTCACGGAGCGGCAAGGCCATGCCCACGTCGCCGGCCGCCGGTTGGGCGTAAAACTTATCAACGGTCTTTGAGACTTTCTCCTGTGGAACTGCGCTGGTCAGCTTGACCGCATCGGGGCGGAGCTTCAGCCTCTTATGCCCTGGCAGGCAGATGATCCGGTCGGGATCCGAGAGATCGAGCACGAGCGTGTCGTCACAGAACATGGGAAGGCCGTGATTGGCTAGCGCCGCCACCAACGTCGATTTTCCACCACCTGCCGGCGCCGTGAAGGCGAAGACCTTATCGTCGTATGCAACCGCCGAGGCGTGGATCGGCATTAGGCCGTTCATGCTGGCGATGGCCGAATAGACGCTGCCGTTCAGCCACAGCGTCTCCTCACTAAGGTCGGCGCTCTCGCCCCTCTCGATCGTGATTCCGTCGCCTTGTCGGTACAGGAAATAGTGATCGCCCTCGCCACGAAGCAGGAACCGATCGTCCTTCAATTGCCAGCTTTTCTCGGCCAGGGTGTCTCCGAAAATCGAATGAGGCACTTCGCCGAATGCAAGGCGCGTCTCACGCGCCATCAACAGTTGGGACGCGGTTCGTGTCGCAGGACGCGGGTTTCGCTGTAAGGCTGCACTCGACACTGCTCGACCCCTCGTGGTGGTGAGCCCAGCTGGATTCGAACCAGCGACCTACTGATTAAAAGTCAGTTGCTCTACCAACTGAGCTATGGGCCCACGCAAAGGTGCGGTTACCCGCGCGGCGCCCTGCGGGCAAGGCGGTGGGTGAGATGGCGCGCGGTGAGCGAGCCTTCAACCCGCCAGCCCGGCGCTATGGCCGCTAGCGGATTGAGGACAAAGCTGCGCCGAGCGAGCTGGCTGTGGGGAATGGTCAGGCGGCGCGATCGCCAGTTACCGCCGCTCCACAGGGCGACATCGAGGTCGAGCACCCGCGGACCCCATCGCTTTCCGCGGCGTCGCCCGAATTCCCTCTCGATCGCCTTGAGACAGTTGAGCATGTCGAGCGGCTCGAGCTCGCTTTCGACGAGCGCGACGGCATTGGCGAAGTCCCGGCCGGCACCGCCGTGGGCCGCATTCAGGATGATCGGTGAGGCATCGAACAAGCCGAAGTCCTGATCGAGCCGGGCGATGGCGGCCTCGACCACGCCGGCTGGGCGGCCAAAGCGGCCGTGCGGGCGGTTCGACCCGATCGCGATGGCGTAGAGGTGAAACACCAGCGCAGCCCTGTCATTGCGAGCTGAGCGAAGCAATCCGGAGTTGCGCCTGTGGATTGCGTCGTCACTGCGTTCCTCGCAATGACGTCCCGATGCTCCAACCCGCCGACCTGTCGCCCGTCCCCGAAGCCGAAGCGCCGCGCGATTGCCCTTTGTGCCCTCGGCTGGTGGCGTTTCGGCACAAGTGCCGCGCCGAGCATCCGGAGTGGTGGAATGCGCCGGTGCCCGCGTTCGGCGATCCCGACGCCTGGTTGGCAATCGTCGGTCTCGCGCCGGGCAAGCAGGGCGCCAACCGTACCGGCCGCCCATTTACCGGCGATCACGCCGGCGAGCTGCTCTATGCGACCCTGCTGAAGTTCGGCCTGGCGACCGGCGAGTATCGCGCCAGCCCGGGCGACGGCCTGCAGCTGACGGGCGCGGTGATCCTTAACACCGTGAAGTGCCTCCCGCCCGGCAACAAGCCCGAGCCGAGAGAGATCGCGACCTGCCGGCATTATTTCGAGGCGGCCTTGATCGCGTTGCCAAACATGCGAGTGGTCGTCGCGCTTGGGCAGATCGCGCATGTCGCGGCGGCGCGGGCGCTGGGCCTGCCGCCGTCGGCGACCAGGTTCGGCCACGGGGCGGAGAATATCGCGCCCGACGGCCGAATCCTGCTGTCGAGCTACCATTGCTCACGATATAATCAGAATACCGGCAGGCTCACGCGCAAGATGTTCGAGAGCGTTTTCGAACGAGCGTGCAGGTATCGATCGACTTCCTGAATTCTTGAAAGCGAAGCGGACTGACAACCGCCACTCTACGCTGAAGGGCGGCTGAGCGAGGGCGGACACTGACGAGGGGGAGCACAGTCGCGATTGGCTGCGTCAGCGGCTATGCGGCACTTTGCCTGTTGCCCGTCGTGATGTTCTGGACGCACCCCCTTCGGCCACGGGTGCCGGTCACGGCGCATGTCGTGCGCATTTTTGCGCGGCCGAGCATCGGCAGGTCGGCCTACCTGCCCGATATTGTCATCGCGGCGACTAACACCGGACTACGAGGCCGCGCCTCAGTCGATTATACGAAGAATCGTTGTCAGGTGGGCGATTTGGTTCAGGCGTGGCAGCGAGGAATCAACGTCGATTTCGATCCGAAGACATGTCGGCCGCCGAACGAGAATCAATCCGATGACTGATCAGACATCCTCGATCAGCCGCCCGTAAAGCTCGGGCCTGCGGTCGCGGAAGAAGCCGAATGCGGCGCGGTGCTTCTTTGCCGCCGCAAGGTCGAGCGTCGCAACCAGGACGCCAGTTTCTTCCGCCCCAAACTCCGCAAGAATGTCGCCGCGCTCGTCGCAGATGAAGCTGTGCCCGTAAAAGCGCTGCCCGTCTTCGCTGCCGATGCGGTTGGCGGCGACGACGGGCACGACGTTCGACACCGCATGGCCAATCATCGCCCGCCGCCAAAGCCGCGAGGTATCGAGGTCGGGGTCGTGCGGCTCGGTCCCGATCGCGGTCGGATAGAAGAGGATGTCGGCGCCCATCAACATCATCGCCCGGGCCGTCTCCGGGTACCATTGGTCCCAGCAGACGCCGACCCCGATCGTTGACTGGTGCGGGCCTTTCCACACGCGAAAGCCTGTATTGCCGGGCCGGAAGTAGAATTTCTCCTCATAGCCAGGACCATCGGGAATGTGGCTCTTGCGGTAGAGGCCGGCGACTTTGCCGTCCGGCCCGACCATGGCGAGACTGTTGTAATGATGCGGCCCGTCGGCTTCGAAGAAGCTGGTCGGGATCCAGATCTTCAACTCCCTGGCAAGCTCCTGCATCGCAAGGACCGACGGGTGCTCGGTTACGGCACGGGCATTCTGGAATTGCGCCTCGTCCTCGACCCGGCAGAAATAGGGCCCTTCGAAAAGCTCGGGGGGAAGCACGACTTCTGCGCCTTTGGCCGCTGCTTCACGGACCAGCTTGGCGACCGCCATGATGTTATCGGTCGCACTCTCTGAGAAAGCGAGCTGCAGCGCGGCGACGGTAAGCTTGGTCATGCGGGAACCTGCTGGCTGATGCAGTGGAAGCTTCCGCCCCCGGTGAGGATGTGGTCGGCGCGAAGCCCGATTGCAACGCGGCCCGGAAACAACGCCTGGACGACGTCGACTGCGGCACGGTCGTCGGGCGCTCCATATTGGGGAACGACGACCACCGCGTTGCCGATATAGAAATTCATGTAGCTTGCCGGGATGATGTCGCCGTCCTCGCCGACGACGCGCCCCGGAGAGGGCAAGGTAACGACGTCCAGCTTCGTTGCCCGCAGTCGCCGCGCGGCGTCGCGAAAGACGGCCTCGTTAGGATCGTCCTTCCCCAGATTCGGAATCGCGACGCGTCCGGGGGCAACGAAGCGCGCGAGATTGTCGACATGCCCGTCGGTGTGATCGTTCATCAGGCCCAACCCGAGCCAGACGGTGCGCTCGAAGCCGAGATCCTGAAGCAGACGCTGCTCGGTCTCCTCCCGGCTCAGCCTGTTGCGGTTGGGATTGAGCAGGCATTGTTCGGTCGTGATGACCGTGCCCGATCCATCATGATCGATCGCTCCGCCCTCGAGGATCCAATCGGCTTTCGAATATGGCAGGCGCGCCCGGCTTGCGAGTCGCTCGCCGACGTCCTCGTCGCCTTGGAGCTCGTATTTTCCGCCCCAGCCGTTGAAGCCGAAACCTTGGGCTCGTCGGCTCGTGCCGCTGCCGAACACGATCGGCCCTGTATCCCGAAGCCAGATATCGCCGAAGGGCTCGACGATCACTTCGGCGAAAGGCGCGAGTTCCCGCGCGGCTTGAGCGGCGGCGTCATGCGCGACGACCAGCCAGACTTTTTCGCCCTTCCCACCGCAGTGCACCGCTTCCGCGAAGGCGGCGACCTCGCGCTCGGCCGGCTTCAAGTCGGCAAGCCACAGCCCCGGATCACTCGGAAAGCCGATCCACACCGCTTCATGCGGCGCCCATTCAGGGAGCGGAGGAAGGGGCGGGCTGCTCATGTGCCCGCGCGCCTAACGGACCGCTCCCCACCTGCCAAGCTCAGCCCTTGCGCCCCTTCTAAGAACTTGCATTATGCCCTTGCCGGGAAAGGGGTAATCTGATGAGGCTTCGAACTACGCTGCTCGCTTCGGCGATTGCATTGTCGTGGGCGGCACCCGCTACGGCCCAACAGACGCTTGCCGCCGACGCCAAGGCGTTCGGTGTCAGGGAAGCCGTGGATGGGCCGGACCTGTCGGCCGACGCTACCAAGATTATGTACCTGACGCCCGGCCCCGGCCGCCAGACCGTCGCTGTGGTCGGCGACCTCAACACTGGCCAATTCACAAAAATGGTCGCCAGCGACGGACGTCCTGAATCACTGAGCTGGTGTCATTTTGCAGGCGAATCGAGAGCCGTTTGCCGCTTCGGTGCGCTCGTCAAATCTTCGTCTCTCGGCGACATTCTCGGTGTGAGCCGCCTGATCGCGATGGATTTGAGCGGTGCCAACGGCAAGCTGTTGGGCAAGCCTCAGAGCGCCTTCGATCTCGGTTTTCGCCAGTATGATGCGCAGATCATTGACTGGCTCGGCGGAATCGACGGGACCGTCCTCGTCAATCGGCTCTATGTCCCCGAGGAGGAACTCGGCAGCAACATCAAGAAAATCAAGCGCGGATGGGGCGTCGATCGCCTCAACGTCACCACTCTTCGAAGCGAAACGGTGGAGTCCCCGCGTGAAGCGGCGGGCTACGCTACGGATGACCTTGGCCACGTTCGATTGATGTCGATTACCGAGTCCCGGAACAGCGGCATGCTGAAGGGCGTGGTCCGCTATTCTTACCGGAAGAAAGACTCGCGGGATTGGAAGGACCTGTTCACAGTAAACGACATCACAAATCCTAACGTCGAGCCGCTTGCGATCGATTCCACCATCGACTCAATCTATTCGCTGAAGAAGCTCAATGGCCGGTACGCTTTGTATACGACCAAGCTCGACGGCAGCATGGCGGAGGCGCTCGTCGCCGAAAACCCGAAGGTCGACATCGACGATGTCGTCCGCTTCGGCGACGGACAGAAAGTCATCGGGTACAGCCATTCGAACGAAAAAGGCGAACGCGTCTATTTCGATCGCGAGTTCGAGGCGATCGCGGCCTCTTTGTCCAAGGCCCTTCCCAAATCACCGATCATCGATTTCGTCGATGCGAGCAGCGACGGCAACAAGCTGTTGATCTTCGCCGGAAGCGACAGCGATCCTGGGCGTTACTACCTCTTCGACCGGACCAGGAAGACGCTCGAGCCATTGATGATCGTGCGCCCGGACCTGGAGGGCCGGACGCTTGCCTCAGTCAAGCCGGTCACGATCACTGCGTCCGACGGCGCAGCAATTCCCGCCTATCTCACGCTTCCGCCCGGAAAGGCTCCGAAGGGGCTTCCCGCCGTAGTGATGCCGCATGGTGGGCCGAGTTCGCGAGACTATTGGGGCTTCGATGCGCTTGCGCAGTTCCTGGCCGCGCGCGGCTATGCCGTGCTTCAGCCCGAATATCGCGGCTCCGCCGGATACGGGGACGCCTGGCTGAATGAAAACGGCTTCAGGAATTGGCGAACGTCGATCGGCGACATCACCGCATCCGCCAAATGGCTTGCGGCCCAGGGCATTGCGAACCCGAACAAGTTGGCCATCTTCGGCTGGTCTTACGGCGGCTATGCCGCGCTTCAATCCGCGGCGACCGAGCCTTCACTCTATAAGGCTGTGATCGCGGTGGCTCCGGTGACCGATTTGCAGATGGCCAAGGATGAAGCGCGCAATTTCACCAACTACGAACTGGTGCAGAAAGAAATCGGTTCAGGACCCCATGTCCAGGAGGGGTCGCCGCTCCAGCATGCTTCAAGCATTAACGCACCCGTGCTCCTCGTTCATGGCACCATGGACGACACGGTTCGATATGCTGAATCCAAGGAAATGGACGAGGCGCTCAAGAAGGCCGGCAAGCAAAGCGAGCTCCTCACCTTCGAAGGCCTCGATCACTCGCTCGACGACTCCGACGCGCGAATACAGATGCTGACCAAGATCGGCGAGCTCCTCGATCGCACGATAGGCCGCTGAAATGAAAAGGGCGGCCGCGATGGGCCGCCCTTCATCTTTCGGCGGACATCCGATCAGCGCGAGTAGAACTCGATCACGAGGTTCGGCTCCATCCGCACAGGATAGGGCACCTCATCGAGCTTCGGCACGCGAGTGTAGGTGATTTTCGAAGTGCCGTCGGGAACGACGTAGTCGGGGATGTCGCGCTCGGCGAGGCTCTGCGCCTCGATCACCAGCGCCATCTCCTGCGCCTTGGCGCCAAGCTCGACGACATCGCCTACGTCGACGCGGCGGCTGGCGATGTTGCACTTCACGCCGTTGACCCGGACGTGGCCGTGACTGACCAGCTGGCGGGCGGCCCAGATGGTCGGCGCGAACTTGGCACGATAGACGACCATGTCGAGCCGGCGCTCGAGTAGCCCGATGAGGTTCTGCGAAGCATCGCCCTTCATGCTGATCGCGTCGGAATAGTTCCGCTTGAACTGCTTTTCGGTGATGTCGCCGTAATAGCCTTTGAGCTTCTGCTTGGCGCGCAGCTGCACGCCATAGTCGCTGAGCTTGCTCTTGCGGCGTTGGCCGTGTTGGCCGGGGCCATATTCGCGGCGGTTGACCGGGCTCTTGGGGCGTCCGAAGACGTTCTCGCCCATGCGGCGGTCGAGCTTGTATTTGGCGCTGGTGCGCTTCGTCACGTGGCGTTCTCCAATTTGCTTCTCACAATTGCCCGGACCGCACCGCGGAGCCTTGCGCCCCACGCGATCGCCGCTTCACCGGGCATGCGGGATCAATTGCGAGCGGCGCACCTAGAGGAGCCGCCCTCAATAATCAAGTTAGGCCTGGCGGAGGCTCAGTTGCCCGCCCCCTCAGCCGCCTGCGCCCGGTGGTTCCATTGCTCCTTGGTTAGGCAGATCTGCTTCTCAATGCGCGTTCCGGTGAACTCGGGATCCGACTTGCAGATCATCCTTTCCTTCTTCTTGGGTGCGGCCGGGGCAGTCGCCGGGGCCGGGACCGGAACCTGAACCTGCTGCTGCGGGGCGACGGCGGGATTGGAAGCAACAAGCAGTGCAGCGAGCAGCATCGTCATGAAATCATTTCCTTTTTGGGCTGGATGAAGGGCTCCTTGAAAAAATGGAGCTGAATCGTCAACCCCTCTTTCGAGGCGGATTGACCAACGCGCGAATGATGCCACGAACGGCCTTAACCTCGCGTGACGACCAGCCGGTCTTGGTGAAGATCGTGCGGATCGTGTTCTTCGTCGCCTGCGCGCGCGAAGGGGGATGGAAATAGCCCTTCCTGGTCAGCTCTTCGTCCAGTTGGCCGATCAACCCCTCGAGGTCGCCATGCGGAGCAGGCGGTTCGAGCTCTTTGACCGGGGGTTGGGCAAGTTCGTTGCGCCTGGACCATTCGTAGGCAAGCAGGATAACGGCTTGAGCAAGGTTCAAGGATGCGAATTCGGGATTGATCGGCACGGTCACGATCGCGTTCGCGAGCGCGACCTCCTCTGTTTCCAGGCCTGAACGCTCCGGACCGAACAGGATTGCGCTCCGCTCATTCGAGGCGGCGATCCGTTCCGCCATTTCTTCCGGCCCGACCACCGGCATGACGAGATCGCGGCGGCGAACGGTCGAGGCGAAAATATTCGAGCAATCGGCGATGGCCGAGTGAACGGTCTCATGGACCTCCGCTCGTTCGAGCACGATGTCAGCGCCGCTCGCGGCCGGTCCGGCGTCCGGGTTGGGCCAGCCATCGCGAGG
>JBKPKF010000150.1:0-2957 GCA_046730995.1 Pseudomonadota bacterium | reverse complement strand
AGGCGAGGTCGTTCGGAACTGTCGGATCGATGCCGGAGAAGATTACCTGCGGAGTCCGGCCGGTGATGTCGAAGTCGAAGCCAGCCGGCGCGCCGCCTTCGAAGAAGGGCTGGGCCTTGGTGTTGCCGTGCGCCTCCGTATAGCCGGCCTTGAAGTGCAGCGTGGACCGCTCGTTGAAATGATAACGCGCGTCGAAGTCGCCGGACCACACTTCCGAATAAGCCAGACGGTCGATCGCATCGAACACGACACCGCGTCCACCCGGAGTCGAGGTGATCGTGCCGCTGGTAACCGTGTCGTCCTCGACGGTGAAGTTGGTCAGCGTTCCGCCGCCGCCGATCGCATTGGAACCCCAGGCCAGGAAGTTCTGGTTGAAATTGTCGGCGTTGAAGCGCGTGTAGAGGCCGGTGACATTGACCTCGAGGGCATCGCTCGGCCGGAACTGTACGCCGATGTTCCCGCCGTACCGCTCGCGGTCCTGCTGGAACAGGGCTGAACCGATCAGCCCCGGAATCGCCGCTCCGCCTGCAATCGCCGGATCGCTGAAATAAGTAAGCACTTCGACGCCGTCGCGGCGGATCTGCCGCTTTTGGTAGACGGCGCCAAGCAGAACGCCGAGAGTCCCGCTGGAGTTCTTCCAGCTGATCAGGCCCGAGGCCTGCGGGTCCCATTTCCCGGCGCGCTCGCTGTAGACCATCTGCGCCGACGCGGAGATAGTCAGGGGATCGAGGTCGAGCGGATTGCGGGTGTGGACGTTGATCGTCGCGCCGACTCCGCCCTCCTCGATGTCCGCCTGCGGGCTTTTGTAGACTTCGAGCTGGCCGACGACCTCGGACGGCAGAGTCAGATAGTTGAACGCGCGCGTCGCGCTGAGCTGATCGAGGATGAACCAGTCGGCTGTCGCCACATTGTGGCCATTGAGCAGAGTTTTCGTGAGGTTCTTGTCCGTGCCGCGGACGCTGACTCGCTCGCCCTCGCCGAATTCGCGATTGATGACCACGCCCGGGACTCGTTGCAGCGCTTCGGCGACGTTCTTGTCCGGGAACTTGCCGATGTCCTCGGCGGTAAGAATATCCGCAATGACCGAGGAATCGCGTTTCGCCTGGATCGACGCGGCGATCGACCGGCGGAAGCCGGTGATGACGATCGCCTGGTCGCTCCCGGTGTCACTCGGCGCCGCCTGCGGAGCGCCCGAAGGCGCCGCGTTGGTCGGCGGTTCGTTCGGATTGGTCGATTGCGCATGCGCGGTACCAGCCAGCAATGCGGTGGTGCTTGCCGATGCGATCAGCATAAGGCGAATGGCCATGTCTCTCCCCTCTTTCCCCCCGCTCGGACCAGTTGATATTATGTTCTAGGTCCAAAGCGATACCATTGGTATTCGATTGGCACACAATCTATCAACTGTAACAAAAGGTCAAGAGGACTCGTGCAAGGCGGGCAGACTGACAAGCAGGTGAAAAATATCGGTTGGCGTTTGGTCTCAAATTGGTATTATATAACGAAGAAGGGTGGGAGGGAATGGATCGCGTGATGACCCTTGCGCAGCAGATCGGAGCGCTGGACGGCAAGGGTCCGCTCTACCGACGCCTGCAGGACGCGTTGCGCCGCGCCATCGAAACCTCTGTGCTCGGCCCACAGGAGGCGCTGCCGCCGGAGCGCGAGCTCGCGAGCGACCTTTCGGTTTCCAGAATCACTGTTCGAAAGGCCCTCGACGGGCTGGTCGCCGACGGCCTGCTGACGCGAAAGCAGGGCGCCGGCACGTTTGTAAGCGGCCGGGTCGAAAAGCAGTTCGCAAAGCTCACCTCCTTTTCGGAGGACATGACGGCGCGGGGCCGGACTCCGCGCAGCGAGTGGCTGCTCAGGGCTTCGGGCAACGTCACGCCTGAAGAAGCGCTGACGCTCAACCTCAGCCCCGGCGCGCCAGTCTATCGCTTCCACCGGATCCGGTTTGCGGACGAGCTGCCGATGGCTCTCGAATATTCGACCATCCCGGGATTTGGCCTGGCGACAGCCGATGCGGTTGAGGACTCGCTCTATGTCGCACTGCAGGTTGCGGGCAACCGGCCGGCCCGAGCGCTCCAGCGTCTCCGGGCCGTCTGCATCGACGGCGAACGCGCTCGTTTGCTCGGCGTCGAACCGGGTGCTCCTGCCCTCTACATCGAGCGCCGGGGCTTCCTCGATGACGGCCGCGTTATAGAAGCAACCCAGAGCTGGTATCGGGGGGACGCCTACGATTTCGTCGCCGAGCTGAATGCGCGGGCATGAAGCAACACGCAGCCGAGCAAAGCCGGATGTTCGCCGAGGCCGCCGAAGCCCCTGAAGTGGTGGCACGGCAGCTCGCCGCCAATGATTCCCTCGTCAGCGAGCTCGCCGAGAGGCTTCGCCGCGATCCTCCGCGGGGAGTCGTTACCTATGCGCGCGGCAGCTCCGACCATGCGGCGACATTCGCCAAATATGTCCTGGAGACGCGGGTCGGCGTTCTCACCACGTCGGCCGCACCATCCATTGCCTCCGTGTACGGCGAAGGCCCTGACGTGTCCGGAATGCTGGCTCTGGCCATCTCCCAGTCGGGGAAAAGCCCCGACATCCTTGCCGCGGTCTCGGCCGCGAAATCCCGAGGAGCGCAGACCGTCGCGTTGGTGAATGCCGTCAACTCGCCCCTCACCGATCTGTGCGACGTCGCGATCCCTCTGCATGCCGGCGCCGAGCAGAGTGTCGCCGCGACCAAATCCTATATCGCCGCATTATCGGCGGTGATCCATTTGGCCTCGAAGTGGAGCGGTGATGGATCCCTCGCCGGCGCGCTGGAGACGGCGCCCGAATTGCTGCGCGCGGCATGGCGTTGCGTCTGGTCCATTCTCATTCAAGGATTGGCCGGCGTTCGCGGCTTGTTCGTCGTCGGCCGCGGACCCGGATTCGCAATCGCCCAGGAAGCGGCGCTCAAGCTCAAGGAGACG
>JBKPKF010000149.1:0-4319 GCA_046730995.1 Pseudomonadota bacterium | reverse complement strand
ACGCGTCCGCGATGGCCGAGCCGGTCATAGGCAATCGCGCCCTCCCAATCCGCGTTCTCGGACGCCGACCAATAAGCCGACAGCTCCGCATCGCGGAATCGAGCGCGAGGAGAGACATCGAAGCTGGCCGATCCGCGCAAGCGCACGTCCCCAACGTGTCCGGTCCCGATCAATCCGACGTCGAACTCGCCAGGCGGCGCCTGGCCGGAATTGAGATATTGTTTCCTGTATCGAATTTCGCTGGCGAGATTGAACCTGTTGATGTTTGCCGACAACCGCACCGCAGCATCCAACTGCTTTGAACCATTCATATTGTCGGTGAGGTGCAGTTCCGCATGAGCGGGAACGACCGTTCGCCCTATTCTTATCGGCGCATCGACCATTGCCCGCACGTCGCGCACGCTCTGGGCGGGACCTCCTCGCAAATGAAAATCATTTGCGAGAAGCGCCTCGACATTGACATTGACCCTTCCGAATTTGGCAAGCAGCTGGGCCCTCGCTGCCATCCCGCCTGATGATTCCCGCGCGCCCGCAACCTCGACGAGCGCGGAGCCGATGGAACGGCGGACCGATCCTTCGACGAAGGTCACTCGTTCGTCGTCGATCAGCATCATGCGTGCAAGCACTCCGACCGACGTTCGATCGTCGATGCCGTGCTCGACCGACAAGGTCGCCTGCGCCTTCGGCAAACCGGTGAAGTCCGGAGGCTTGTGGATGGTCAGCAGGTCGCGGCTTGGCTGACTGAAACCAGCCCAATACCAAGTCTTGCCCTTGGGCACATTGTCCTGACCGACGTTGAAGACTTCTTGCCGTTCGCGGACTTGCCCCTGTGGCCCATAAAGGACGATCCTAATCTCGTTATCGCCGTATAAAAGTTGTACCTCGTCAAACACATAACGATTGCTGGAATTGGCTTTGGCGAAGCCGAGCAACTCACCGTTTCGATAGATTTCCGCTTCCCAACCGGCTGGAAGATCGCCTTCAAAGCGCGTTCGGTCGAAGGCCGTCTGGGTGGACAGCGGACGATTCGTGACGACCGCGCCGCGTCCGCTCGCGGCCGAACCCGTCAAGCGCGTGTCGAACCCCTCGACGTCGCCAAAGCCGAAATGCGTCGCTTTCAGCGGGCCCAGAAGCTTGCCGTCCGGATCGGAGCGGTAGGCGCTTAGGCGCAACGCCCGCGGCATGCCCTTCTGGTCGGTCGTGAGCTGGGCGTCGTAGGAAAGCTTGGCGATCTCGCCGGCGGCAAACACAGAGCTCTGCCGGTCGACCCGAAGACCGTCACTCGCTCGATAAGTCACTCCCGCGCTGACGACGAAGTCCAGGGCCGGAGAGCGCCACATGCGATAAGGAAGACGGACCTGCGGCAAAGCCTTCAGGTCGTAGCTCGCCGTGCGGATATGCTGCGACCGTCGTTGCCTTTCGAGCGCCAGCTCGACCGGCAGCTTGGCCTCCGATTCCAAAACCAGGACGGCCCCGGCCGTGACCGGCTTGACGCCGATGCCGAACCAACGTTCGAGTGCCGAGGTCTGAACGCACCAGCCCTCGGGAGTCTCGCGAACGGTTCCAGCGCCGATCGGCTCGCTCTTGGTGCCGTACGCCGCTGTCATCGCGCCATAGTCGATTGAAATACGGTTCTTTTCCTTAAACGCCCAACCGCTCGCCCTCTTCGCCGCGAGGTCGATCTTCACCGGCACGTCAAGTGTCGTCAGAAAGTCGCCTAAGACGACACATGTGCCTTCGGGCGTATTGTAGGCGCGCACCCCCTCGCCAAGCCTCAGCTGGCGGATGTTGACGTCAAGAAGGAACTGGGAATCCGGATCGGCCGTCCAGCCGGACGCCGGCAGCGACGCTGGCGCGGATGCTCCAACGCCTCCGGCGCAAAGCGCGAGCAGCATCGCCGCCTTGCGCAGCCAGTTTCGGCCGCCGACCATGGGAGTGTGGCCCGCCTGAGCCTGCTCGCCGCTAGCGCAAGACCGCCTGCGTTTCGGCGATTACCCGGCTGCCGTCGTCGAAGGTTTCGACATATTGCACTGTCACCGGTCCCGCCGCGTCAGCCCGATGCGCCTCATCGATTGCAACGGCGACATGGCGAACCCCAACTTCGGTATAAACCGCGACACCCTTTTGAAGCGCGATCGGAGCTTTCGCGCCGGGCTTCAGGACGCGGATCTCACCGAAGGTCGAGCGCTTGCCCGATCTGGAAATATCCATTTCGACCAAAGGCTTACCGTCCTTGCGGTCGAGACGAACGTTCTGGATGGCGGCGGTGGCCTGGAGGTTCCCGAGCCGTACGATGACCGGAATGGTAACCCCGTAGACGGGCGTGAGCTGGAACCTGAGGCCTTTCTCGGTGTCGAGCGAGGCTGGCTGGACCACTGGATTTGCAGGAGGAATCGCGCGGAACAGCAAATGAACCCGATATTCTCCGTCGGGCAGGCCCTGCGGCGGAATGGCCCGGATCCGGATCGCCTGGGGCTGGTGCGGCGCAAGCACGACCTTTCGCGGAGCATAGACCACCATGTCCGCCGCCTTCTGGTCGTCGGCGGTCGGCTCGCTAACGTTCACCAGCCCGCCTTCCTCGGTCATCCGGCGAAATTCGATCGACACGCGATAGGTGGCCGGTTCCTCGCCGATATTATTGAGGATGACCTCCGCACCCTTGCGGCCGTCGAGGACGATTCGCGTCGGGGCGACCAGCAGGTCGCCGATACCCGCCTCGGCAGGAGCGGATGCAATGAGCAAAGGCGCGGCGAACGCCGCAGCGCAAACAATGGACTGGGTCCAGCAATTCATATTAGCGATCCCCCACATTGCTCCAGACCGGAGCGATCGCATCCTCTTTGATCCGGAATGGTTTATTTTCGGTCAACCATGAGCCATCAATCGGCCGAAAGCCGCCAAAAATTCCCGGATATCGGCCTTATTGATAGTCGACAGTGACGTTGAACGTGCCCGAATAGGTGCCGCTCGCCGTCGTCGAGCTCAGAGTGATCGAGCCCCCGATCGAGAAATCCGTCCCCGGCGGCCCGGAATTGGTGAGCACCACCGAGCCTGGGTTATCCACGACCAGGGTCAGTGTTTTTGTCGGATCGCCCTGGTTCACCAGCGTGACGTTCGGAGCTGAAATCAGCACCGTACGGTTGTTGGTTCCGCTGACATTGTAGCTGGCCGCCTGCGTAACGCCCGTGCAAATCAGGTTCGCGTTGGTGCAGGTGAACGCGCCGGTTCTCGATATCCCGAGCGTCGCGTTCGACCAGGTCCCTGGACCCAAAGTGACCGAGCCCAGATCAAGATTCTGGAGCCACGTCAGGATCAGTGGCTTGACGACGCTCGCTTGCACCGTCGCGACGTTGCTGGCGGCGTGCGCGGGTGCCGCGGCCGTGACGGACCCGGCGATGATCGTCATTGCAGTGAGGCCCCTCAGGGCTCGCTGGCGCACGGCTTCCTCTCCCGAACGGGACCTCTATCCACGGCGCGACCTACGTCCGAAATGGTTTATTTTGTCTCAACCAAGATTGGTCGATTGAGTCCGCCCCGCTCATCACGACGCTGAGTTAAAGGGACTCCGATCTTTCAGAGATATTCGGCCGTGATCGGTAAGTCGCCGCGATAATCGCCATCGGCGTCGCCGATGATCCGCAGCCTTCCCCCGAAACGGAACGTGAGGTTGCCCGCTGAATCGAGCTTCGGGATCGAGGGCAGGTCGCTAACCACCTCATCGAAGGTGACTTCGCCACCGCTCAGTGAATGCAACGCGATCCGGCTCGGAAGCTCGATCCGGATCGTCCGCCCCGGCTCGCCGTGAACCGTCACCGTACCGACCATCGCCCGCGGGCTGAGGTCGGCGATCATACCGGTGCTCGAGGTCGACCCATCGGGGCGAAGCACTGCAGTCCCTCCTCCCGCGCCGATCAGGATCAGCCGGTCGAAATTGAGGCTCGTCTGAACATCCAGCCGGACTTCGCCCTTGCCGCCTTCGGTTTCGCGCACGGTTGTCGGACTGTCGCACAGCCGGCATTGCGCCCCGATGGGCTGAGCGGCGCCGAGGCCCAACAATGCCGCAGCGATTGGCAGGTTTGGAAGCGCAAGGCGGGCCGTCATCGGAACGCGCTCTACGGTGGAAGGGCTAAAACAGGGTTAATCCCCGGCTAACGTTCCGGCGCCGATGCTGGGGACGAGCTCAACTATTGTCGCACGCCCGCCGACTTTCTATCCATTCTCTCTGAATGGCTCGCTCGCCCTCCGCCGCGTCTTCTGGGCGCTCGACATTCGGGACCATCCTCAGGTGGATGGTCTTTGCCGCGATCGGCGGTCTGCTC
>JBKPKF010000148.1:0-4225 GCA_046730995.1 Pseudomonadota bacterium | reverse complement strand
CCGTCGGGATTGATGAAATCGGCGAGGCAGAGATTGGCGCGCCCTTCGCGCTTCTTCACCTGCTGCCGGAGGAAAGGCACTCGGACCCATTCGTTGCCCGAGAGGACGAGCACATCGTCGCCTTCCCTGATGCAACGCCATAGGCCGACCGTTGCCTTTGGAGTCACCCAGCGCTCGGCGATCAGCTGGTCCAGCATCCGCTGTCCATCCTCGAACAGGCTCCGAGCGCTTTCGCCGACGACTGGGTCGTCGAGAATCGCTGGATAATTTCCGGCGAGTTCCCAGGCGCGGAAAAAGGGCGTCCAGTCGATCGACGCCTTCAAATCCTTCAGCTGCCACTCGCCGATGTGATGAAGCCCGGGGTATTGCGGAGGCGGAGCCTGGCCGGTCGGATCGAATATGAAGCGGTTTGCGCGAGCCTCTTCGATCGTCGCAAGCTCGCTTTGGCCGCTTCGCTCGCGGGATTTCCGGAGCTTGTCATAATCGTCGGCCGTGCTCGCGATGAGCGGATCGCGCTGCGTGTCCGAAACCAGCGATGAGGCGACGCCGACCGCGCGGCTCGCGTCGAGCACGTGGATCACGGGCCCCTGGTAGGCTGGGTCAATCCTGAGAGCGGTATGGGCCTTGCTGGTCGTCGCGCCGCCGATCAGCAGCGGGGTCTTGAAGCCTTGGCGCTGCATCTCGCCCGCGACTGTCACCATCTCGTCCAGCGACGGTGTGATGAGGCCGGAAAGGCCGATCATGTCCGCTTGGTTGTCGTTGGCGGCTTTGAGAATATCCTGCCACGGCACCATCACCCCGAGGTCGATGACCTCGAAACCATTACACTGCAGCACCACGCCAACGATGTTCTTGCCGATGTCGTGAACGTCGCCCTTGACCGTCGCCATCACGATCCGGCCCTTCCCCTTGGTCGCCCCGGTCTTTTCCTTTTCCGCCTCGATGAAGGGAATGAGATGAGCGACCGCGCGCTTCATCACACGGGCGGACTTCACCACCTGCGGCAGGAACATCTTCCCCGACCCGAACAGGTCGCCGACGACGTTCATTCCGTCCATCAGCGGACCCTCGATCACCTCGATCGGCCGCGCAAACTGTTGGCGCGCTTCCTCGGTGTCGTCGACGATGTGCGCGTCGATGCCTTTCACGAGAGCGTAAGACAGGCGCTCGGTGACGGGCAGCGAGCGCCATTCGGCGAGCTTCTTCTCTTCGGCCTCGTCGGTGCCCTTGAAGCGCTCGGCAAGCGCGATCAGCCGCTCGGTCGAATCGTCGCGCCGGTCCAGGACCACATCCTCGCACGCTTCGCGGAGCTCGGCGTCGATCGCATCGTAAACGTCGAGCTGCCCGGCGTTGACGATGCCCATATCCATTCCCGCCGGGATCGCGTGGTAGAGGAACACGCTATGCATCGCCCGGCGCACGGGCTCGTTGCCGCGAAACGAGAAGCTGAGGTTGGAAAGACCGCCCGAAATATGGGTGCCCGGACAGCGCCGCCGGATTTCTCCGGCGGCCTCGATGAAGTCGATCGCGTAACTCCGGTGCTCCTCGATCCCAGTCGCAACGGCGAAAATGTTCGGGTCGAAGATGATGTCGTTCGGGTCCGTTCCGTGGGCCACCAGGAGGTCATACGCACGCTTGCAGATGGCGACCTTGCGATCGATCGTATCGGCCTGGCCGACCTCGTCGAACGCCATGATCACGACAGCGGCTCCATATGCACGGCACTTGCCGGCGAGCTCCAGGAACGGCCCCTCGCCTTCCTTCAGGCTGATCGAATTGACGATCGGCTTGCCCGACACGCACTTCAGGCCAGCTTCGATGACGCTCCACTTGGAGCTGTCGACCATCACCGGGATGCGCGCGATGTCCGGTTCAGCGGCGATCCGCTTCAGGAATGTGGTCATCGCCTGCTCGGAATCGAGCAGCGCTTCGTCCATGTTGACGTCGATGATCTGAGCGCCGTTCTCGACTTGGTCGCGCGCCACCTCGACCGCCGCGTCATAATCGCCGGCGAGGATCAGTTTTTTGAAGCGGGCGGAACCGGTAACGTTGCAGCGCTCGCCGATATTGACGAAGCGCGCGCCCGCGCCGGTTTGCTCCACCTTCTTGAGCTCCATTTCAGGCGGCGATCAGCATCGGCTCGAGGCCGGCAAGCAAGGTTCCCGCTTGGGCATCCGGGACGGCGCGCGGCGTGCAATCGCGCGCCGCCCCGGAAATTGCGGCGATGTGCGAGGGAGTCGTCCCGCAGCATCCGCCGACGATGTTGACGAGTCCGCTCTGGATCCAGTCGCGGACCTGGGCGGCGGTTTCTTCCGCCGCTTCGTCATATTCTCCAAGCTCGTTGGGCAGACCGGCATTCGGGTAAGCCATGATGAGCGTCTCGGCGACCGCCGACAGCGCAGCGAGATGCGGCCGAAGTTGCGCCGCCCCGAACGAACAATTGAGCCCGATGGTCACGGGGCGGGCGTGCCGCACTGAGGCCCAGAAAGCCTCGACCGTATGTCCCGACAAGTTGCGGCCTGAAAGATCGGTCAGAGTCATGGAAATCATCCGCGGAAGCTCACGCCCGAGCGCTTGCTCCGCCTCCAAAGCCGCCATGATCGCCGCCTTTGCGTTCAGAGTATCGAACACCGTTTCGATGAGGATGAAGTCGACGCCACCTTCGACGAGGGCGTCGATCTGTTCCCGATAGACGGCTTTGACCTGGTCGAAATCGACCTCGCGAAAGGCGGGATCATTGACGTTGGGCGAGAGTGACAGCGTCTTGTTCGTCGGGCCGAGAGCGCCGGCGACCCAAAGCGGCCTGCCTTCCTTCGCGGAATGGCGGTCAGCCACTTCGCGAACGATTTCGGCGGCGGCGCGGTTGATCCGGCCAACCAATTCCTCGGCGCCATAATCCGCCTGGCTGATCCGGTTGGCGTTGAAGGTGTTGGTGGCGAGGATCTCGGCGCCGGCTTCGGCAAACTGCTCGCAGATCGACTGCACCAGCTCGGGCTTGGTCAGGTTGAGCAGGTCGTTATTGCCCTTTTGGTCCTTCATGAGGTCGAGCCCGCCACAATAATCGGCACCCTGCAGCTTTCGCTCCTGGATCGCGGTTCCGTAGGGCCCATCCTTGATCAGGATGCGCTTGGCGGCCTCGGAGCGGAGAGATTGAGAGGCGGTCATGCTTTGGGTCTTACGCCAAGCAAATGGCAGATTGCGTAGCTGAGCTCCGCCCGATTGAGCGTGTAGAAATGAAAATGGCGGACTCCGCCGGCGTAGAGCTGGCCGCACAGCTCCGCCGCTACGGTCGCGGCGATTAGCTGGCGAGCCGAGGGAAGATCGTCGAGACCTTCGAACAAATCATCGAGCCAGTCGGGAATCCTCGCCCCGCACGTCTGGGCGAACCGCCGTGTCGTCGCGACGTTCGAAACGGGCAGGATTCCAGGTACGATCTCAACGTCCAACCCCGCCGCAGCGGCGTCGTCCTGGAAGCGGAAGAAGCAGTCGGCCGAGAAGAAGAACTGAGTGATCGCCCGGTCGGCCCCGGCATCGATCTTTCGCCTGAGGTTCTCGAGGTCAAATTTGCGGTTCTCGGAATCCGGATGGATTTCCGGATAGGCCGCCACGGAAATGTCGAACGGAGCGACCTTCTTGAGGCCGCCTACAAGGTCGGCCGCATTCTCATATCCGTCCGGGTGCGGTTCAAACCTGGAGCCAGTCTCGGGAGGGTCGCCGCGCAGGGCCACGATGTGCCGGACTCCCGCCGACCAATAATCGCGAGCGACGGCGTCGACCTCGTCGCGGCTTGCGCCGACACACGTCAGGTGCGCCGCAGGGGTTAACGCCGTTTCCTCGAGGATCCGCTCGACGGTCGCGTGAGTCCGTTCGCGGGTCGATCCACCGGCGCCATATGTGACCGATACGAAGCGCGGGTGCAGAGGCGCCAGCGTTTGGATCGAGTTCCACAGGGTCTCGGCCATCGCGTCGGTCTTGGGCGGGAAGAATTCGAAGCTCACCGCGATGTCGCCTCGCGTTTCGGCGAACAGCGGACGATGCTGGTCGAGGCTTTCGAAGGCGTTCATGCGGCCCTCCGCTGAGCGACCGGCGCTTTCACTCCGCGCCACAAGGTTACGGTCAACTCACCGCCCTCGAGGTGCTCGATCTCATCGATCGTGAGGCCCGCCGAAGCGAACCAGGTCCTCATTACATCATCGTCGAACCCAAGGCGGATATGGGCGTCGCT
>JBKPKF010000147.1:0-4830 GCA_046730995.1 Pseudomonadota bacterium | reverse complement strand
GCGTGCGAGGTTTCGAAGCAGCCGCCCTGGTCGATCGCGATATCGACGAGCACTGAGCCGCGCTTCATCGTCTTCAACATGTCCCGAGTGACGAGCTTGGGCGCCGCCGCGCCCGGCACCAGCACTGCGCCGATCACCAGCTCAGCCTTCTCGACCGCATTGGCGATTGCCGCGCGAGACGCATAGGCAGTCTTGATCTGACTCGAAAAGAACATGTCGAGCTCAGCGAGGCGCTCCATATTGATGTCGTAGATGGTGACATCGGCGCGCATTCCGACTGCCATTTGCGCGGCGTTCACGCCGGCGACGCCGCCGCCTAGGATTGCCACCGTCGCCGGCGCGACGCCAGGCACTCCGCCGAGCAAGACTCCGCGGCCGCCCTGCTCTTTCTCGAGATAATGCGCACCAACCTGGACCGACATGCGACCAGCGACCTCGCTCATCGGCTTGAGGAGGGGCAGCGAGCCGGAGTTCGACGTTACGGTTTCATAAGCGATGCAGGTCGCTCCGGACTTCATCAGCCCCTCGGCCTGCGGCTTGTCCGCGGCGAGATGGAGGTAAGTGAACAGGATGTGCCTTGGTTCGAGGAGCGCAATCTCCTGCGGTTGCGGTTCTTTCACCTTCACGATCATGTCCGCAGCCTCGAACACCGACGCGGCGTCGGGGAGGATCTTCGCGCCGGCCTTCTGATAGGCCTTGTCTGGGCAATCGATGCCGTTTCCGGCGCCGGTCTCGACCACGACCTCATGCCCATGAGCTACGAGCTCGGCGACGGATGCTGGAGTCAGGCCGACCCGATATTCGTGGACTTTGATCTCTTTTGGCACCCCGATGCGCATTTATTCGTTGGCTCCAGCTATGTTGGTTGGGCGGGCCTATAGACGCGGTTTTTGGCTCTGTCCCGTGCGATTGCAGCGCCCCAACAGCAGTGCTAGTGGATCGCGCCCGTGGCCGAGGACGTCGGCCCGGGTTCCAGGGGTGCGAGTTCGCAAGTCTGTCCCAGTCAGAACCTCATGACATGAACATTACCGCCAAAGGAGGCGCTGCAGCCGAGGCGCCGCAGGACGTCTCGCACGGACACGCGCACGGCCCGCTGTACAAGCTCGCGATCGGCGCGGTCGGCATCGTCTTCGGCGACATCGGCACTTCGCCGATCTACGCTTTTCGCGAGACATTCGCGGGTCACCACACGCTGATACCCGACCAGCTCCACATTTTTGGGGTCCTTAGCCTGATCTTTTGGTCGATGATGATCATCGTGACGTTGAAATACGTCAGCATCATCATGCGTGCCGACAACAAGGGGGAGGGCGGAAGCCTCGCGCTCCTCGCGCTCATCAACCGGACGCTTGGCGGCAAGAAGAAATGGACGAGCGGGATCGTCATGCTGGGAGTGTTCGCGACGGCGCTGTTCTACGGCGATTCGATGATCACGCCCGCGATTTCGGTGCTTTCGGCGGTCGAAGGTTTGACGGTCGTGAACGCCGGCCTGGCTCCGTTCGTGATCCCGATCGCCATCGGGATCCTCGTTGGATTATTCGCCATCCAGGCGCACGGCACGGCCCGCGTCGGATCGATGTTCGGGCCGGTGATGCTGTTCTACTTTGCGGTACTCGCGGTACTCGGCGTCATGCATATCCAAGGGCACCCAGCGGTCGTCCTGGCGATGCTCAATCCGCTCAACGCTTATCATTTCTTCGCTGCGGATTTCGTGCGCGCGTTCATTGCGATGGGTTCCGTCGTCCTGGCGGTGACGGGTGCGGAGGCGCTCTATGCCGACATGGGCCATTTCGGGCGCAAGCCGATCCGCGTGTCCTGGATCTATTTCGTTCTGCCGGCCCTCCTTCTGAACTACATGGGCCAGGGGGCGATGATCCTGTCGGCCGAGCCGCATGAAGCGCTGGCGAAAGTCCGCGACCCGTTCTTCTATCTCGCGCCCGACATGTTCCGCTTGCCGCTGGTTCTTCTCGCGACCGCAGCGACGATCATTGCCAGCCAGGCGGTGATCTCCGGCGCTTTTTCCGTGACACAGCAAGCGATTCAACTCGGCTTTGTTCCGCGCCTCAGGATCACCCACACCAGCGAGGCCGCCGCCGGACAGATCTATATTCCAACCGTCAATTGGGCATTGATGATCATGGTCATCCTGCTCGTCGTGACCTTCCGCAGCTCGTCGAACCTGGCCGCGGCTTATGGGATCGCGGTCACCGGCGCGATGCTGATCGATACGGTGCTGATCGCCGTCGTTCTTCGCCAGATGTGGAATTGGAACCGCTTCATCGTCGCCGGGCTGCTCGTGCTCTTCTTCACGGTCGATGGCTCTTATCTCTCGGCCAACCTCCTCAAGATCCCGGCCGGTGGCTGGTTCCCGCTGCTGGTCGGCGCAATCGCCTTCACCCTGCTGACGACGTGGGCGAGGGGGCGGCAGCTGATGATCGACCGGATGAACGAAGCCAGCCTGCCGATGGAGATTTTCATCAAGTCAGCGGCGCCGAGCGCTGCGCGGGTGCCGGGAACGGCGGTATTCATGACCAGCTCGGCAAGCGGCGTGCCGCACGCTCTGTTGCACAACTTAAAACACAATAAGGTGCTTCACGAGCGCGTCATCCTCCTAACCGTGAAGATCGAGGACGTGCCCTACGTTCCGCTCGAAAAGCGGCTAGAGGTCCACGATTATGGCGAAGGCTTCTACCGCGTCGTGCTGCGCTACGGCTTCATGGATGAGATCAACGTCTCGGCGGCACTAGGCCACCTCGAGGGCTGTGGACCGGCGTGCAAGATGATGGACACGAGTTTCTTCCTTGCTCGGCAAACCCTCATTGCCTCTGCCAAGCGCCCAGGAATGGCGATCTGGCGCGAGAAGTTGTTCGCATGGATGCTTCGCAACTCGGAAAGCGCGATGGAATTCTTCAAGCTTCCGACCAACAGGGTCGTGGAGCTCGGGAGCCAGGTCGAGATCTAGGGCGAGGCTGGCGGGCCGGCGTCGCGCACCCGTCGCCGTCCGAGCCGCGGCGCCTCTTCCAGTTCCGCCTCGGTCTTGATCTCGGCGCGGAGCTCATCGCGCTTTTCATGGATAGAGGCGATGACCGGGCCCATCGGAACGCCGAGGTCCACTAGGACGGCTTCGGACAATTGGAGCGAAGCTTCCAGGGTCTCGGGGACTGCGTCGGTGACCCCGGCTTTGTAGAGCGCCGAGGCGTGAGCCGTATCGCGGGCGCGGGCAACGATCGGCAGGTCGGGGAATGTCCGTCGAAGTTGCTTGGTGAGGCGGTTCACCAGCACTGGATTGTCCATCGTCAGGATCAACGCGCTCGGCTTGCGCTCCCGCAGCTTGTCGATCAGCTCGGGGCGAGCGACGTCGCCGAACAGCACGTCGTAGCCCTCCTTCCTGGACGCGGCGACACCGTCAACGTCGCTGTCGAGCGCGAGGTAATCCTTGCCATGCACCTCCAACATGTCGGCGACCATTCGGCCGACGCGGCCGAACCCCAGGATCACCACCTGCCCCAATGCCGCCGCGTCGAGCGATGCATCCATCTGGCGCGCCATCGCTCCGCCGGCGAAGCGGCTTCCAGCTGCGCGGCCGAGCTTGGCCAGCAGCGGGGTGACCGTCAGCCCCATCGCCGTCACGATTTGCCAGAAGGATGCGGTATCGCGGCTGATGAGTTGGGCGGCCGTGGCCGAACCGAGGACGATCAGGGTCGTTTCCGATGGCGATGCCATCAACACGCCGGTTTCGGCGGCGACGGCCGTGCGTGCCCCTCCAAGGCGCAGCAGCAGGGCCGTCACGGCCGCCTTGACGACGAGAACGCCGACAAGCGCTCCGAACAGGCTATGCCAATTGGCGAGCACGACCCGAAAATCGACGCTGATTCCGACGGTGATCAGGAAGATTCCAAGACCGAGACCGCGGAACGGCGCGGTGATCACCTCGACCTCCCCGCGATATTCGGTTTCGGCGATGACGATCCCGGCAATGAGCGCACCCAGCACGGCCGAAAATCCGATGGCCGAGGTCACCAGGCTAGCGACGATCACCACTAGGAGACATGCCGATAGGAACAGCTCGGGGCTTTTGGTGCGCGCCGCTTGTGCGAACAAAGGCGGGAGCAGGAACCGACCGAGGAATAGCATCCCGACGGCGGTCACGCCGCCGATGAGGATCGTTCCGAGAATTGAGCCAACCCCGGCCTCCGCTGCCAGGGGAGCCATCGCACCTAGGACAAACACGATCGGAACCAGCGCGAGGTCCTCGAACAGCAGCATTCCCAGTGCCGAGCGACCGACCGGGCTGTGCGTTCCGACAAGGGGAATCACGATTGCCGTCGATGACAGCGCGAGCGCGAGGCCGATCCCAATCGCTCCGGCCGGGCCTTCTCCCGCGAAATACAACCCGCCGGAAAGGATCGCTGCGGATCCGACCAGTTCAGCCGTACCCGCGCCGAACACCAGCGCCCGCATTCCCCAGAGCCTTCGGAACGAGAGTTCGAGCCCGATCGAGAAGAGCAGCAGCACGATCCCGAGCTCGGCGTAGGGCTCGATGCCGTGGGGGTTCGAGATAGTGACGTAGTGCAACCAGGCAGAATCGCGCGCGAGCGCTCCCAATCCGTGAGGGCCGACGAGCATTCCGATCAGGATGAATCCGATGATGGGGCTGATCCGGATTCGCGCAAACGCCGGGATCACGATTCCTGCGGCGCCCAAAATGACCAGGGCATCGCTAAATCCGGAAGTCGAGAATTCCCCCTCCATGATGCTCCTGTGCCCTATTCGTCACCCCCGCGAAAGCGGGGGTCCATTCGCGACCCGGCGATTCCCGCTTTCGCGGGA
>JBKPKF010000146.1:0-11537 GCA_046730995.1 Pseudomonadota bacterium | reverse complement strand
ACTTTACCGGGCTTCGCATCGACGCCCAGGCTTCGACGTTCATGCACTATAACAATGCGTCGGATGCGATCTTGAACGCAGACCGCGCGTCGAACCGCAACTTCCGGCCGCCGCACGGCTGGAGCGTCAACGGCGGGGCTCAGGATATCTCCGCGGCGTTCGGCACCAACTTCGACGACAACCGCGGCCACATCATGGCCTATGCGACCTACCGCAAGCAGAATGCGCTGCTTCAGGCGAGCCGCGATTATTCCTTCTGTTCGCTCGCCGCCCGCACGGTTACCCAGGGCGGCCGCGGCAGCGGCACGCCTCCGCGTGACTTCAACTGCGGCGGCTCGGCGACCGCGGCGAACGGCACGTTCTTCGTTCCGTTCCTTCCGAATACTCCAACGTTCAACGATGACGCCACTTTCCAAGTGGAAGGCAACCAGTTCGTGCCGGGTTCGACGCCATTCAACTTCGGCCCGTACAATTTCTACCAGCGGCCGGACGAGCGCTATACGTTCGGTGCGTTCGCCGAATATGAAATCGCTCCGGGTGCGCGTCCGTACCTCGAAGCGATGTTCATGAATGATACGTCGAACTCGCAGATCGCTCCGTCGGGCAACTTCTTCAATACGAACACCATCAATTGCGATAATCCGCTGCTGTCGACCCAGCAGTTCAACACGATCTGTGTTCCCAACAATACGTTCGTCGACGCCCAGGGCGTAACCCAGGCGGTCGCCTATATCGGACGCCGCAACGTCGAGGGCGGCGGACGTTCGGACCATCTCGAGCACACAGCATATCGTGTGGTCGGCGGTATCAAGGGCGACATCCTTCGCGGTGTTTCCTATGACGCTTACTACCAGTTCGGCACGACCCGGTTGTCGCAGGTCTATCAGAACGACTTCTCGGTCACCCGCCTGCAAATGGCCCTCGACGTGGTCGCCAATCCGGCGGTCGGCGGCGTTGCGGGCGTAGCGGCCGGCGTGCCGGTCTGCCGCATCCGGCTCACCGACCCCACCAACACCGTCGGCGCGGCCTGCGTCCCATACAATATTTTCACGGCTGGCGGTGTGACTCCGGAAGCGCTCGCCTTCCTGCAGATCCCGCTGGTCCAGCGCGGTCACGTCGACGAGACAGTCGCCGACGCGAACGTCACCTTGGAAGGCAGCGAATACGGCATCCAGACGCCGTGGTCGGACCGTGGCGTGGGCCTCAACGTCGGTGTCGAGTATCGCAAGGAATCGCTCATCACCGAGCCGGACGCCGCGTTCCAGGCCGGTGAAGGCGCCGGCCAGGGTGCGCCGACGCTTCCGGTTCAGTGCAACCATGGCGTTCCGGTACCGCAGGGCGGCCCGTGCGGCTTCTCGGTTCGGGAAGGGTTCGCGGAGCTCCAAGTGCCGATCGTCAGCCACTCGTTCATCGACGAGTTCACTGTCACCGGCGGTTACCGCTACTCCGACTACAAGGTCGCAAACCGGCACTTCAACACGGACACGTACAAGGTGGAGGCCCGCCTCGCCCCGATCCCGGACATCCTGGCCCGCGCCAGCTATAACCGGGCGGTCCGCGCCCCGAACGCGGTCGAGTTGTTCACCCCGCCGTTCGTCGGTCTGGGTGGAACGAACGATATCTGCGCCGGTGCTGCCGTCGGCGGCCTCGTGCAGGGCAACACTGCTGCGCAGTGCGCCTTCTCGGGTGTGACTGGGGGCCAGTTCGGAAGCATCACGAAAAACCCGGCCAACCAGTATAACGCCCTGTTCAGCGGTAACACCCAACTGACGCCTGAGACTGCGGACACTTATACGGTCGGCTTGCTGCTGAAGCCGCGCTGGGTCCCGGGCCTGGCCGTGAGCGTCGATTACTTCGACATCAAGGTCAGGGACTTGATCAGCACGCTCGGGTTCCAGACGATCCTGTCGAACTGCGTCGCCAGCGGCGATCCGTTCTTCTGCGGTTTCGTCCATCGTAACCCGAACAACGGGTCACTGTGGCAGGGTACCACTGGATTCATCGATACCCGGAACCTCAACATCGGTGGCCTGAGAACCAAGGGCTTCGATTTGAACGGCAGCTACTCCCATCGGCTCGGTGGAATGGGGACGCTCAATGTCGGCTACGTCGGCACGATCCTGCGCAGCCTGCAGATCGACGGCGGCGTTCCTCCGGTCTCCCCAGTCAACGATACGCATAACGGCAAGTTCGATTGTGCCGGTTTCTATGGGCCGACCTGCGGAAGCTTCCTCAGCGGCGCTCCGAACCCGAAATATCGCCACGCCCTGCGCCTCGGCTTCACCTTGCCGAATGGTCTCGGAATCTCGGGCCGGTGGCGTTACTTCTCGTCGGTGAAGCTCGACGCGCGTTCGACCGATTGCGACCTTGGCGCTGTTATCCAGGTCCCGACCGTGCACTGCGGTATATTGTCGACGGATGGGGGCTTTGCTCCGGCCAACGCCAAGATCAACGCGCAGAGTTACTTCGACCTCTCGCTGCAGGCGCGTATCGCGGACAAGTATCAGTTCCGCCTCGGCGCGAACAACATCCTGGACAAGGAACCGCCGGTGGTCGGTGGCGAGGTGTCCAACGCACCGTTTGGCAACGGCAACACCTTCCCGCAGGTCTATGACGCTCTGGGTCGGTATATCTTCGCCGGCGTGACGCTCGACTTCTAAGCGACCGTCCGTACAAGATTTCGGCGGGCCTCCTTGTGAGGTCCGCCGTTTTCTTTTGGGCCGCATCGTTTAGACAATGCAGCTCATGAATGAGCAATTCGCGAGGGCGATGGAGCTTCTTCTCGGCGAGCGGCCCTCGCTGGATGACGTCCATCAGGCGGCCGCGCTGCTCGAAGCGGCCTCGTCGGAAGGTCACGCTGAAGCCAGCGAGCGTTGCGCTCTGCTCGACGCGCTCGGATCGGCCCGCCCGCCCGACTGGAATCGGTCACTCGACTATCTCGCATTGGCTGCCGCTCAAGGCTTTCGCTCGGCCCAGGAACAGCTCCTTCTTCTTGCCGACAATCGCACGGACCCGATCGTGCCCGACGGCGCGGATCGCGATTTCTGGTCGGCCGTGCGGAGCAGGGTCGCGATCGAGCAAAGGATGCAGCCGGGCGCGAAGCAAAGCCTATCGGAGTCCCCTCGAATCCGGCTCATTCCGGCATTCGCAACGCCGGCCGAGTGCCGGTGGCTGATGTCGCTTGCCCAGCCGCAGCTCGGGCCCGCTACGGTGTTCAGCAAGGCGACTGGCGAACAAACCCTCGACCCTACTCGCGACAACAGCTTCCTTGTGCTTCGGATAGGGGAGATGAGCGTATTCACGGAGGTGATTCGCCGAAGAATCTCGGCGGCGACCAGCCTGCCGGTTCCATTGTTCGAACCCTCGCAGATTCTCCATTATGCGGTCGGGCAGAGGTTCAAGCCGCATCATGATTTTCTCGAACCCGCAAACCCAGCCTATGAGGAGACCTTGGCAACGTTCGGCCAGCGGATCGCGACTTTCCTCATTTATCTGAACGACGGGTACCAGGGCGGCGAAACCAGCTTTCCCAAGATCGGACTGAACTTTCGAGCGGAGCAGGGCGACGCTTTGTTCTTCGCCAATGTCACCAGGGACGGCGCTCCGGATCGGGACACGGTTCACGCGGGACTCCCGACCACCTCGGGTGAAAAATGGGTTCTTTCCCAATGGATCCGGGATCGCTTTCCCGCTCGCTGACGGTGCTTGCGGCCCGTCGGCGGCTTTGCATTTCCATCCCCGCCCGGCATGATGCTGTCAAATGACCGAAACCCAGGCATTGGAACAACAGGCTGACCGGGCTGCCGCCGCCGGCCAATTCGCGGCTGCCCGTTCGCTGCTTGAGCGGGCGGTCGAAACGGAGAGCTCTTCGATCGATCTGTGGATGAAGCTTTCCGCGATGCGCAAGGCGTCGGGCGACCTCAATGGCGCGCTTGGGGCCGTCGATCGGGCGCTTGCCATTTCTCCGCTCGATTTCTCCGCGCTGCTGTCCCGCGCGGTGATCCTTGACCGCCTCGGGGATCCTAACGCCGGCGAAGAGTTCGGCCATGCTCTCGCGCAACTTCCTCCGGATGAGGAAGTGCCGGAGACGATGAAGCCCGCCGTTGCCCATGCGCGACAGCGCCGCGACGAACATCGCTTTCTGCTCGAAAGACGGCTGACGCTCAGCTTGCCGGCTGACCTCGATCCCGAAGCGCAGGCCCGCGCTGAGCGCTTCATCTCAAATCGGGCACACCGGACACGGCACTATCACCAGGAGCCGTCCGATTTTCACTATCCGGGGCTTCCCGAAATAGAGTTTCACGATCGGGCGCTGTTCCAGGGCCTTGAAGCGTTGGAGCAAGCCACGGACGCGATCCGCGCGGAGTTCGACGCGCTGATCGAAGCCGAAGCGGCAGAAATGGTGCCCTATATCCAGTACCCCGACCGGGTACCCATGCGGCAATGGAAGGAACTCAATAACAATCGCAACTGGACCGCGATCCATCTCCTGCGGAACGGACAGCGCATTGAGGCGAACGCTCGGCACTGTCCCAAGACCTTGGCGGCCATCGCCAAGTTGGACCAGCCGCAAGTTCCAGGGGCTTCACCCAATGCAATGTTTTCGCTGCTCGCCCCTCGAACCCGAATCCCTCCGCATACCGGTGTGGCCAACACCCGGCTGGTATGCCACCTGCCGCTGATCGTCCCGGGCGGCTGCGGTTTTCGAGTTGGCGAAACGACGCGGGATTGGCGCGTCGGCGAGGCATTTGTGTTCGACGACACGATCGAACATGAAGCCTGGAACGACAGCGATGAACTCCGGGTCGTGCTGATCGTCGACCTGTGGCCGCCCGCGCTCGGGAGTGACGATCGCGTGGCCGTGGCCGCCGTCATCGGCGCCAGCGGCGCGACGTTCATGGGGAATGCATGATCGCCACGACCGCGACCTTGGACCCGTCAAAGGTCCTCGATCGGGCTATCGCAGCCCTGAATACACCCGGCACGCCGTTGCCGATCGCGGACGTCGACCGTGCGCTAAAGGTCACTCCGGGCGACGCCCGCCTGTGGCACATCAAGGGCCTCATGCACCGCGAAGAGGACCGGCGGGAGCTGGCGATTCCCGCGCTGCAGCGGGCCGTACAGCTCGCGCCGAACGAGCCAATCATCGTCCACGGCTACGCGCGGACCCTGCTTGAGGCAGGGATTCCCTGCGTCGAGGAATTCGGGCGCGCGATGCAGGTCGCGCCAAACAATCCGGAGATCGTCAAAGGGCTTGTCGCCGCGCTGGCGGCGGCGGGCCGGGCCGCCGAATCGGTCGAGGGCCTGGAACTTGCCCTCCGCCAAAATCCGTTATGGACCGACGGCCATGTCTTGCTCGCGCAAATGCGCTGGGCGGAGGGCGAGCGGGAGGGCTTCACAAGGAGCTATGACGAGGCGCTCAAAACGCACCCGAACAGCCTCGATCTCCGCCGCGAACAGCTGGTGGCTTTGCTCGAAGCCAGGCATTTCGACGACGCCAGGGACCGGATCGAGCAAGGCCGCCGCCTGTTCGGCGACCATATCCTGTTCACCTCGCATGAAGCGGCCGTACTGTCGGAGAGCGGCGACATCGGCGCCGCCGACCCGCTGTTCGTTCAATTGGCCGCTCTCGATTTCGCCAACGTGGACATGTGGCGTGTGCGTCACCTGCTCCGGTCCGCGCGTCCGGAGGAGGCGAGCAGGGTCATGGACCGGTGGCTCGACACCGTCGACCGGGATCTATTCTGGCACTACGCGGCATCCGCTTGGCGCCTCACCGGCGATCCGCGTTGGACTTGGCTCGAAGGCGATGATCGGCTCGTCGGCGTGTACGACATCGCCGACCGGCTTCCGCCGATCGAAAGGCTGGCTGAGGTTCTGCGCGGTCTGCACGTCTCGAAAAGCGAGTTCTTTTCGCAGTCAGTGCGCGGCGGCACCCAGACCGACGGCAATCTGTTCCAGCGAATCGAACCGGAAATTGTCACGCTGCGCGAAGCGATCCGGCAGACGGTGGCCGAGCACGCCACCCAATTGCCGCCGGTCGATCCCAAGCACCCGCTCCTCGGGTCGCGGCCGAAGCACATCGGTTTCACGGGGGCATGGTCGGTGCGCCTGGTCGGCGGCGGCCACCATTCGAATCACGTCCACCCGATGGGCTGGCTGAGTTCGGCCTTGTACATCACCTTGCCGCCCGACCTCGGCGAAGGCCGGCAGGCTGGATGGCTCACGCTGGGAGAGCCCCAGGCAGAGCTCGGCCTCGATCTTCCGCCGTTCCGAATGGTCGAGCCCAAGCCCGGCCGCCTCGCTTTGTTCCCGTCGTGGATGTGGCATGGAACGCGGCCGTTCGGCGAAGGCGAGCGAATGACGGTTGCATTCGACGTCGCACGCGCGAATTGACCCGTCCGTCGGCTGCCCGAACGGCGTGGCCACCTGCTGAGCTAGGAAAATAGCCCGGCGATCGCGCCCAATTGAACGCGGTAGTTCTTCCATCGCCCCGATGACCGCGGGTGCAGCGGCTGGCGTACCTGCCAGACGCTCGCCGTCTTCACCGGCGCACTGCCGCGATGGAAGTCGAGCAGAGCGTCGTCCCATTCGAGACCGAGGAAATCGAGCAGGGGCTCGATGACCGCCTTCGGCTCCCGAACCAGTTCGTCATAGTCCACATCGAAAATATCGTTTGGATAGAGCGCTTTCCAATGTGCCATGAGCCGCTCGTACTGCTGGTACCAATGTGCCGCATCCTCAAGATCCAGCGCATGAGCCATGCCCGGGTCGAGGTGCAGGAAGTATAACGACAACAGATTGTCGAGCGGATTGCGGCGGGTGTGGACGATCTTCGCTCCCGGGAAGAGGGTCTTGATGAAACCGATGTGCAGGAAATTGTCTGGGCGCTTGTCGGTTAGCGATTGGCCGGGGTGTGGCGGAAAGCCCTGCACGTAGGATTCGCGCCAGCGCTCCACGGTCGATTCGGCGGCCGAAGCCACGGCCTCGGGATACCCGCGGATTCCCGACACAATCGTTGGGATGAGATCGAGCTCGCCGCCGGCTGTTATCTCGCCGTGCGCTCCGAGGATCTGCTCGACGAGCGTTGAGCCTGACCGGAACATGCCGCAAATGAACAGTGCCGGAGAGTTCTGACTGCCCGTCGCGGGCAAGGAAAAGGCGTTGATCAGGCGCTCGACAAAATTCTCACGCTCGGCGCGATCGTAATTCGCGCCGCTCGCCAATCGGCTTGCGTCATTCGCTGCGCGCGCAGCTTCGAACGCCTCCTCATATTCCCCCGCCGCGTCGAGCAAGCCCGCTAGAGCGAAGCCGAGATCCGCCTGGTCGGCGGGGGATTCGGCGCCTGTGAGGGCGATACGAAGCCGCTGGGCGAGCGCCTGATCCAATTTGCCCGAGTGCGACACTCCGGCAAGTCGCGCCAGCGCGAGGCTGTTCTGCGCCTCGACGGCAAGCGCGCGTTGGTAGGCATTCCGGGCCGTCTCGCGGTCGCCGAGGTCCTCCTTGAGGTTGCCGAGGTTGAGAAGGGCCGGAAGATAGGCTGGATTCTTGTCGAGGGCATGGCGGAGCTCGCGCTCCGCTTCGGCCGGCCGGTGGAGATGATCCGAGAGAATGACCGCGCGATTGAGGTGAACTTCCTCAGGCTCGCCGATGCCGAGTCCGAGCGCGCGCTCGTACGATTGGAGCGCCGCTTCGAAACGTCGCGCTTTGCGCTGCAGCCAGCCGAGATTGTACCAGCTGTCGGGCAGGTCCGGCTTCACCTCGAGCAATCGCTCATAAGCGTGCGTCGCCTCTTCGACCCGGCCGAGGGTCCTTAGGCGCGACGCTTCTCGAAGGAGGTCCTGCCAGTCGGTCACGTCATCCACCTAAACAACTGGGGCGCTCTCCGTCGAGGTTGACGTGACGATCCGCGCCGTCACCATAAGCGATCATGCGGGCAGGGACCCCCACGGATGCCGCCACGGCCAATCGCCTCGGGCTGGACGCGCTGCGTTCCGGTCAGGCCGAGGCAGCGTCCGAACATTTCGAACGGGCTTGCCGCGCAGATCCGGCCGCCGCCGAACTCTTCGTCAACCTCGCCACGGCGCGGCGGTTGCTGAAGGACGACGCGGCCGAGCGCTCCGCGCTCGAGCAGGCTCTCGGCATCGACCAGCGCAACCTGATGGCGCTCATCCGCCTCGCGCAGCTCCACGAGCGGCTGGGCGAGGATAAGCCGGCCACTCAGCGCTGGAGTGCCGTTCTGTCCCTTGCATCGGGCATCGATCAGCCGTCGCCCGAGTTTGCCAGCCTCCTCGTCCATGCGAGAAACTATGTCGAAAACCAACGGAGCGAGCTGGCAGTGGCGCTCGACGCTGCGCTGGCGAGCGATCTCGCCGCGGCATCGACCCGCGACCGCCGCCGGGCAAGCGCCGCCCGAGACGTGATGCTTGGCCGGCGGACGGTGTTCGCGAACGATTGCCATGGCCTGCATTATCCGTTCCTTCCCGCCGACGAATATTTCGATCGTGAGCAGTTCGATTGGCTTGCGACTCTTGAAGGGGCGACCGGGGAAATTCGCGCCGAACTCGAGGCGATCCTCGCTGACCGTGATCCGGGCTTGGCGCCGTACGTCGAACAGCCCTCCGGAGTGCCCGAAAACAAATGGTCGCCGCTCGACCGGTCGCTCGACTGGG
Source organism: Pseudomonadota bacterium (assembly GCA_046730995.1). Taxonomy (GTDB): domain Bacteria; phylum Pseudomonadota; class Alphaproteobacteria; order Sphingomonadales; family Sphingomonadaceae; genus Sphingomicrobium. The sequence continues at coordinate 2,865 of JBKPKF010000146.1, read as the reverse complement.
GCGCGCTGCACCTGTGGCGAGACGGGGAGCGGATCGAGGAAGCCTGCGCCCGGGCTCCAAAGACCGCGGCCCTCGTCGAAACCCTGCCGCTCTGCCGCATCCCGGGGCGGGCTCCGACGGTGTTCTTTTCGATCCTCAGGGCCGGAAAGCATATTCCGCCGCACACAGGGGTGACCAACGTGCGCGCGATCGTCCATTTGCCGCTCATCGTCCCCGACGGCTGTATCTTCCGCGTCGGCGGCGAGACCAGGCCCTGGGTCGAGGGCGAAGCATTGGTGTTCGACGATACGATCGAACACGAGGCGCACAATCCGACGGACCAGGACCGCGCCGTGCTGATCCTCGATACTTGGAACCCCTATTTGAGCGACTCCGAACGGGCCATGATCTGCACGATTTATGCGGTCACCGCATCGCTGCAGGAGCCCATGCGCGCCGACTAAGCGGCTTCGCGCTGTTCGCCTGCCGGCGTCAGCACCAGCTGCCCGTCGCCTTCGTCGACTCGAACCACCGATCCGTCGTCGATTTCACCGGCCAGGATCTTGTCGGCCAGCGGGTCCTGCAGATATTTCTGCACCGCGCGCTTCAGCGGGCGGGCGCCGTAGACCGGATCGTAGCCGACCCGGCCGAGCCAAGCGCGTGCGGCATCGGTCAATTCGAGCCGGATCTTGCGATCGGCGAGCAGCGTCTGAAGCCGGGCGATCTGAATATCCACGATCGGGCCCATGTGTCCCGCGCTCAAGCGATGGAACAGGATGATCTCGTCCAGGCGGTTGAGGAATTCGGGCCGGAAGTGCCCGCGAACGACCTCCATCACCTGGCTCTCGACTTTCTCGACCGCTTCGTCCTCGCCCAATGAAGCGAGATATTGCGAGCCGAGGTTCGAGGTGAGGATGATGATCGTATTGGTGAAATCGACCGTTCGTCCCTGGCCGTCGGTTAGCCGGCCATCGTCGAGCACCTGCAACAACACGTTGAACACGTCGCCGTGCGCCTTCTCGACTTCGTCGAACAGAATGACCTGGTAAGGTCTGCGCCGAACCGCCTCGGTTAGGACTCCGCCCTCCTCGTAACCGACATAACCCGGAGGAGCGCCGATCAGCCGGGCGACGGCATGCTTCTCCATGAATTCGCTCATGTCGATGCGCACCATCGCGTGCGGGTCGTCGAACAGGAATTCGGCGAGCGCCTTGGTGAGCTCGGTCTTGCCGACGCCGGTGGGCCCCAGGAACAGGAAAGATCCCAAGGGCCGGTTCGGATCCTGAAGGCCCGCTCTGGCCCGGCGGACCGCCGCGGACACGGCTTTCACCGCATCCTCCTGGCCGATCACTCGAGCACCGATCGCTTGCTCCATCTGAAGCAGCTTCTCGCGCTCGCCCTCCATCATCCGCTCGACCGGAATGCCGGTCCAGCGGCTGACAACAGCTGCGATGTCCTGGTCGGTGACTTCCTCGCGAAGCATCGCTCCCTTGGCCGCCGCTTGGGCGTCGGAGAGTTGCTTCTCGAACTCCGGGATTCGGCCGTATTGCAGCTCGCCCGCCTTGGCGAGGTCGCCCGCGCGCTGGGCCTGTTCGAGCTCGAGCCGCGCGGCATCGAGCTGCTCCTTGATCTTGGCTTCGGCGGAAATCTTCTCTTTTTCGGCCTGCCAGCGCTCGGTCAGCCCGGCCGACTGCTGCTCGAGGGTGGCCAGATCTTCTTCCAGCTTCTTCAACCGGTCCTTCGACGCTTTGTCCTGCTCCTTCTTCAGCGCCTCGCGCTCGATTTTCAGCTGCATGATCCGACGATCGAGATTCTCGATCTCTTCGGGCTTGGATTCAACTTCCATCCGGATCCGGCTCGCCGCCTCGTCCATCAGGTCGATCGCTTTGTCGGGCAGGAAGCGGTCGGTGATGTAGCGATTGCCCAGCGTCGCCGCGGCGACGATCGCTGCGTCGGTGATCCGGACCCCGTGATGGAGTTCGTATTTCTCCTTGAGTCCGCGCAGGATCGAGATCGTGTCCGGCACTGTCGGTTCGCCGACGAACACCGGCTGGAAGCGCCGCTCGAGCGCCGCGTCCTTCTCTATATATTTGCGATATTCGTCGAGTGTCGTCGCACCGATGCAGTGCAGCTCGCCGCGGGCGAGCGCGGGTTTGAGCAAATTGCCGGCGTCCATCGCACCCTCGGCCTTTCCCGCGCCGACGAGGGTGTGCATCTCGTCGATGAACAGGATGATGTCGCCTGCGGCCTGACGAACCTCGTCGAGGACGCCTTTCAAGCGCTCTTCGAACTCGCCGCGATACTTCGCGCCCGCGATCATCGCCCCAAGGTCGAGGCCAAGCAGCCGCTTGTCCTTGACCCCGTCGGGGACGTCCCCGTTGGCGATCCTCAGCGCGAGTCCCTCGACGATGGCGGTCTTGCCGACCCCGGGCTCTCCGATCAGCACGGGATTGTTCTTGGTCCGCCGCGCCAGCACCTGGACGGTTCGGCGGATCTCCTCGTCGCGGCCGATGACCGGGTCGAGCTTACCCTCGCGCGCCGCATCGGTGAGGTCGCGCGCATATTTTTTCAGCGCGTCGTAACGGTCCTCGGAGCCCTGCGTATCCGCCGTGCGGCCGCCGCGCAGCTTGTCGATCGCTGCGTTCAGGGCTTGGGCGGTCAAACCCGCCTTCGCCAGCGCCCCGCCGACGTCGGTGTTCTTGGCGAGCGCCATCGCCAGCAGGATGCGCTCGTCCGTCACATAGCTATCGCCGGCTTTCTTCGCGATTTGCTCGGCCTGGTCGAGGATTCGGATGGTGTCCCCGTCAATCCCCGGGGCCGAGGTCGCTCCGCTGCCGGTCACTGCCGGGACCTTCGATACCAACAGGTCGGCCTCGCGCTGCGCCG
>JBKPKF010000145.1:0-5305 GCA_046730995.1 Pseudomonadota bacterium | reverse complement strand
CAACGCCAAGAACGTGCTCATCGCCAACGAGGCCCTGTGGAAAGGCAGCGTGGATGAAGCGTCAGTCCACGTGCGAGAGGTCATCGCCCGTGCGATCGCGCTTGGAGCCACCGCGCTGATCATCGTCCACAATCACCCAAGCGGGGACCCGGCGCCGTCGCAGCAGGATATCCGTCTGACGCGCGACCTGGTCGAGGCGGGGCGCCACATGAAGGTGACGGTGCATGACCATGTGATCGTCGGGACCCACGGCCGCAGCAGCATGAGGGCGATGGGGTTGATTTGATGCCTTGCGGCGGCTCTGCTAGCCGCCTCGGCCATGGTCCCTCGCTATTCGCGCCCCGAAATGACCGCCATCTGGTCGGCCGAGAACCGCTACCGAATCTGGTGGCAGGTCGAGGTGTTCGCGGCCGAGGCGATGGGCAGGATCGGAATGATCCCGGCCGAGGACGCGGCGACGATCCGAAAGGCCTACGACGCAAACGCGCTGGGCGAGATCGATGTGCCGGCGATCGATGCGATCGAGGCGGTCACCAAGCATGACGTGATCGCCTTCCTGACCTGGGCCGGCGAGAAGCTCGGACCGGAGCGGCGGTGGCTGCATCAGGGCATGACCAGCTCGGACGTGCTCGACACGACGCTCGCCGTGCAGCTGAAGCAGGCGGCGGACCTGCTGATCGAAGACATCGATGAGCTGCTGGCCGTGCTGAAGCGCAGGGCGTTCGAGCACAAGCTAACGCCGACGATCGGCCGGAGCCACGGAATCCACGCCGAGCCGACGACCTTCGGGCTCAAGCTGACCCAGGCTCATGCCGAATTCGCTCGAAACCGCGACCGGCTCATAGCGGCGCGTGACGGGGTCGCGACCTGCGCGATCTCGGGCGCGGTTGGGACGTTCGCCAACGTTCCGCCCGAGGTAGAGGAGCACGTCGCGGCCGAGCTTGGCCTCAAGGTCGAGCCGGTTTCAACCCAGGTTATTCCGCGCGACCGGCACGCCATGTTCTTCGCGACATTGGGCGTGATCGCCTCATCGATCGAGCGTCTGGCGACCGAGGTTCGGCACCTGCAGCGCACCGAAGTGCTCGAGGCGGAGGAGTATTTCTCGCCCGGGCAGAAGGGCAGCTCGGCCATGCCGCACAAGCGCAACCCGGTGCTGACCGAGAATCTCACCGGCCTCGCGCGAATGGTGCGTGGCTATGTGATCCCCGCGCTGGAAAATGTCGCGCTCTGGCATGAGCGGGACATCTCGCACTCGTCGGTCGAGCGGTTCACCGGCCCCGACGCGACCATCACGCTCGATTTCGCGGTCGCGCGCCTGACCGGCGTGATCGACAAGCTGGTCGTCTATCCTGGGCGGATGCAGAAGAATCTCGACCGAATGGGCGGGCTCGTCCACTCGCAGCGGGTGATGCTCGCGTTGACCCAGGCGGGGCTCAGCCGCGAGGACGCTTATGCTATCGTCCAGCGCAACGCGATGAAGGTGTGGGAATCGGACGGCCAGCTGTCGCTGCTCGACCTCATGAAGGCGGATCCGGACGTGTCCCAGCACCTGTCAGCCGAACAGCTAAATGAGCTATTCGACCTCGAATATCATTTGAAGCACGTCGACACGATCTTCTCGCGCGTCTTCGGCTGACCTAAGGATCGCGCGTGGACGGAGGCATTCAACCGTGCGGCTATCTGCTCGAGCTATCGCTCGACTGGATCGTCGAGCGCGCGTCGGAGAACGCGCACCACCTTCTCGGCGAATCGCACGTCACACTGATCGACGAGCCGCTCGGCCGGTTCGTTCAGTCGCAGGCGCTCCACGATCTCAGGAATTTGTTCTCGAGGCTGAGCGCCACGACCGGCATAGCGCGCGCCTACCGGGTGCGCCTGACCGACGATCCTGACCTGTTCGACATCGCTTTCCAGCAGCACGGAGACCGGGTGATGCTGGAGGCGGTTCCGAGCTCTCGCGGAGGACTTGGTGAAGAGCTGAGCGCCGTCGGCGGCCTGGCCGACGGCCTTTCGAGCGAAAATGGCCCGAACCTTCTCGACGCCGCGGCGAGACGCATGCGCGCGCTTACCGCATTCGATCGCGTCACGCTTCTCGTGGGGGACTCGAAGGCGACCAGCAGTCGCACCGGCGTTCCGTTCCGCTCCGGCGCGAACGCGACCCTTCGCGACGACGTCCCGGTGCTGGTCGCCGAGAGCGCGGCGGCCGCGGTGCCTGTTTTCCCGCGCGAGGATGAAGACTCAGCAATTGCAATCGCGCTCCTGCGGGCTCCATCGGCCGAGCAAAAGGCCGAGCTTGTCGAGCGTGGATTCGGTGCGACAATGCGGGTCTCGGTGGTGCTCGAGAATGAAAAGATCGGCGAGTTTCGAATGGCGCACATCAAACCGCGCCCGCCGAGCTTCGAAATCCACGCGGCCGCCGAGTTGTTTGCTCAACTCTTCGCGATGCGGTTCGAAATCGATCGGCTGAAGGGGGCCTGATCAGCCGCCGAAATATTCGCGAACGCGGGTGAAGAAGCCCTTGGTGGCCGGACATTCCTCGCCGGTCTCGGTCTCGCGGAAAGCCTGAAGCAACTCTTTCTGCTTAGCCGACATCTTGGTCGGGGTCTCGACCAGGATGCGCGCGACGAGATCGCCGCGCCCACGGCCGTTGAGCACGCTCATTCCCGAACCGCGGTGACGCAATTGCTCGCCCGACTGGACTCCCGCCGGAATCTTCATTTCGACTCTCTGCCCGTCCACCCCAGGAAGACTGATGGACCCGCCGAGCGCAGCGGTGGTGAAGCTAAGCGGAACCTCGGCAACGAGGGTCGTTCCTTCACGAGCGAAGATCGGGTGCCGCTTCATGTGGATGAACAAATAGAGGTCGCCCGACGCGGCACCGCGAAGGCCCGCTTCGCCTTCACCCGCAACGCGGATCCGAGTGCCTTCATCGACGCCCGCGGGAATCTTGACCGACAGCTTGCGCCGGTTCAGCGCGCGGCCCTCACCTTGGCAGTTCGGGCAGGGATTGCTGATCGTTTCGCCGCTTCCGCGACACGTCGGGCAGCCGCGCTCGACGACGAAAAAGCCTTGCTGCGCCCGGACCTTCCCGGCGCCCCCGCAGGTCTGGCAGGGACTGGCGCAGCGATCGAGGCCGGTGCAACCGCGGCCCTCGCAGCTGTTACAGGTCGATAAGGCTTCGATCGTGACGTTCTTCTCGGCCCCGGAAAATGCTTCCTCCAGGCTTAGCTCGAGGTCGTAGCGGAGATCGGCTCCGCGGGCGGCGTTCTGGCGCGCGCCCCGCGGATCCATGAATTCGCCGAAGATGGTTGAAAAGATGTCGGAAAAGCCCTCGAAACCGGCGCCTCCGAACGGATCGTGTCCGCCGCCGCCATTGAACGCGTCCCGGCCGAAGCGGTCGTATGCCGCGCGCTTCTGCGGATCCTTGAGGACGTCATAGGCTTCGTTGATCGACTTGAAGCGGGCTTCAGATTCCTTGCACCCGTTCTTGTGGTCTGGGTGATGCTCTTTGGCGAGACGCCGATAGGCGGCCTTGATGGCCGCCTCGTCCGCCCCGCGCGGAACCCCCAGCAATTCGTAATAGTCTTGCTCGACCATCACGTTTCCCCGCTACGCCTACTCATGGCGCCGGCCCCTTCAGTCCGGCGCCACCCAATCATGCGCCCTTGTTCTCTTCGTCGACCTCGGAGAATTCGGCGTCCACGACGTCCTCCTCCGAAGCCTGTTCTTCGGCCGGAGCCGAGGCCGCGTCCTCAGCGGTGGAAGCGTCCGCAGCGCCTTCGGTGTCGGCCTGCTGGGCCTTATACATCGCCTCACCGAGCTTCATCGCGGCCTGAGTCAGCGCATTCGTCTTCTCGGTCATCTGGTCGGGATCGCCGCTCTCGACCGCGCTCTTCGCTTCAGCAAGGGCAGTCTCGATCTCCGACTTCACATCGGCAGAGACCTTGTCGCCATGCTCCTGGAGCTGCTTCTCGGTCGAATGAATCAGGCTTTCGGCGTTGTTTCTCGCCTCGGCCGCGCCGCGCCGCTTCTTGTCGTCTTCGGCGAACTGCTCGGCTTCCTTGACCATAGTCTCGATATCAGAGTCCGACAGGCCGCCCGAAGCCTGGATGCGGATCTGCTGTTCCTTGCCCGTACCCTTGTCTTTTGCCGACACGTTGACGATTCCATTCGCGTCGATGTCGAAGGTGACCTCGACCTGCGGCACGCCGCGCGGCGCCGGCGGGATTCCCACCAGGTCGAACTGTCCGAGCAGCTTGTTGTCCGTCGCCATCTCCCGCTCGCCCTGGTAGACCTTGATGGTCACCGCATTCTGATTGTCCTCGGCGGTCGAGAAAACCTGGCTCTTCTTCGTCGGAATCGTGGTGTTGCGATCGATCATCCGGGTGAAGACCCCACCCAGGGTTTCGATACCCAGCGACAAAGGCGTTACGTCGAGCAGGAGGACGTCCTTGACGTCCCCCTGCAGAACGCCGGCCTGGATGGCCGCGCCCATGGCAACGACCTCGTCCGGGTTAACACCGGTGTGCGGATCGCGGCCGAAGAATTCCTTCACCCGCTCGCGCACTCGCGGCATTCGGGTCATTCCGCCGACCAGGACGACATCGGCAACGCCCTTCGCGTCGATCCCGGCGTCCTTCAGCGCCTTCTTGCACGGCTCGATCGTGCGCTCGATCAGGTCCTCGACCAGTTTTTCGAGGTCCGCTCGGCTGATCGTCTCCACGAGGTGGAGCGGGGTGGTCGCACCGCCCTCCATGCGCGCAGTGATGAACGGCTGGTTGATCTCGGTCGTCGCGGCGGAACTCAGCTCGATTTTCGCTTTCTCGGCAGCTTCCTTGAGACGCTGTAGTGCAAGCCTGTCGGTGCGAAGGTCGATATTCTCCTTCGCCTTGAACCTGTCCGCGAGCCAGTTGACGATCCGAGCGTCGAAGTCCTCACCGCCGAGGAAGGTGTCGCCGTTGGTCGACTTCACCTCGAACACGCCGTCGCCGATTTCGAGGATCGAAACGTCGAACGTGCCGCCGCCAAGGTCGTAGACGGCGATCGTCTTGCCCTCTTCCTTCTCAAGGCCGTAGGCGAGCGCGGCCGCGGTCGGCTCATTGATGATGCGCAGGACCTCGAGGCCCGCGATCTGGCCGGCGTCCTTGGTCGCCTGGCGCTGGGCGTCATTGAAGTAAGCGGGAACGGTGATGACCGCCTGGGTCACGGTCTCGCCGAGATAGGCCTCGGCGGTTTCCTTCATCTTCTGGAGGATGAAGGCCGAAATCTGCGAGGGCGAATAATCGTTGCCGCCCGCCTGGACCCA
>JBKPKF010000144.1:0-5436 GCA_046730995.1 Pseudomonadota bacterium | reverse complement strand
GATCTGGTTGGAATCCGGCTGCGAAGCCGGTGCGGTATTATTCTGAGCATTCACCTGGGCGGCAAAAGCGGCCAGGCAGGCCCCTGTTAGCAAATAGGCGAAGGTTCGGCGGACCATCACTCTAGCTCTCCCCACTAGATTGGTGGCATCATGGCAAGTGTTTCAGGAATAGCAACTGGTTTCTAGGATCGCGCCAATGGTCGGATCGAAGACGAAACGGATGGCGTCGGAAGAGCCGTCGGAGCCATTGGTTCCGGGTCCGAGCCGCGCGATCAGGCAGGCGCGACTCGCCCAGGGTCTCAGCCTTCGAGCGCTCTCCGCCCGCGCCGGACTTCCCTACTCGACCCTGTCGAAGCTCGAGAACGGGAAGATGGCGCTCACCTACGACAAGCTCATCCGGCTTGCGCAGGCGCTCAACGTCGACTTGAAAGACATCATTTCGGAGGCCGAGCAACCCACCGCGCCCGTTGCCGTCGGTCGCCGTAGCGTGACCCGCGCCGGGCACGAGTGGGACGCGGAGTCCGAGCAGCACCGGCACCATTATCCGGCCGCGGACCTCCTTGGAAAAATGATGATTCCGATCATCATCGATGTGCAGGCACGCAGCGTTGAGGAATTGGGCGGGCTCGTCCGCCATGCGGGGGAGGAATATCTGTACGTGATCCGTGGCACCATGGAACTGCACTCCGACCTCTACGCACCGCTTCCGCTGGGTCCCGGCGACTCGGTCTATTTCGACAGTGGAATGGCTCATGCCTACGTCCGCACCAGCAATGATCCATGCGCCGTTCTCTCGGTCTGCGCGGGCCCAGGGATCCAGCAACTGGCGGTTGCGGCGGGGAAGAGCTGGCGACTGACCGAAGACAGTGCCGACCGTCTGAGCTAGTTGTTTCTATATTTGAAACTTTGGTTTCTATTGCTATGCCAAGGCCATGGCGACCGCGACCACGGCCCGGAGTCTCAGCGTCCAACGCGCAGCGATGCGTTTCGCGCATCCGTTTCGAATCTCCGGCTACGTTTTCGAGGCGATGCCCTCGATCGTCGCGACCATCGCGGATGGGAACATCGAGGGCCGCGGGGAGGCTGCCGGAGTCTATTATACGGGCGACGACCAGGACCGGATGTGCGCAACGATCGAGCAGGTCCGGGCCGCCGTCGAAGCCGGGATCAACCGCAAGGACCTGCAAGACGCGCTGCCGTCTGGAGGGGCCCGAAACGCCCTGGACTGCGCCCTGTGGGAGCTGGACTCGAAGCTCGCCGGTGCCCCGGTTTGGTCGCTTGCCGGCCTTCCTCGGCCGCACCCGCTGGTGACAACGTTCACGCTTCCGGCCGACGATCCCGCGGTGATTGAAGAACGGATTCGCACGCTCGGCATCGTTCACGCAATCAAACTCAAACTCGACGGCGACGTTGCGACCGATCGCGAACGACTCGAACTCGTCCGCCGGATTCTACCGGACATCTGGTTGTCCGTGGACGCCAACCAGGGCTTTGCGGCGAGCGATCTCGATTCCCTCGCGGAGATGCTTCGTCGCCATCGCGTGGCTCTGGTCGAGCAGCCCATTCGCCGTGGGGAAGAAGATTTGCTGCGGGCCTGGTCGTCCGGAATTCCGGTCGCGGCCGACGAGAGCATTCTCGATCTGGTCGAACTGAATGAGCGCGGCGAGTTGTTCGACGTGATCAATATCAAGCTCGACAAATGCGGCGGACTGACCGAGGCCATCGCAATGGCGCGCGTTGCCCGAACCATGGGCAAACAAGTGATGGTGGGTAACATGGGTGGGTCTACTCTCGCGATGGCCCCCGGCTTCCTGCTCGGCCAGATTTGCGACTTCGTCGATCTGGATGGCCCATACGGGCTCGCCGACGACCCACTCGCGGAACATATTTATTCGAACGGCAAGATCTTTGTGCCCGAAGCGCTGTGGGGAGCGACCTCGTCAGGGACAGCGCAGTGAGCACGGCAGCGTCCAGCCGCTTCTCGCGCTGGCTGCTGCCGGGCCTCGGGGTCAAAGCGGTTGTGATCGGCGGCGGCTACGCGACGGGTCGGGAACTCGCGGAATTCTTCCTGTCGCAAGGTCCATGGGGCGGACTCTACGCGATCCTGTTCGCGACGCTGCTGTTCGCCATATTCTGTTCGCTCACCTTCGTCGCCGCACGACGTTTCCAAACGTTCGATTACCGCAGTTTCTTCAAACGATTGCTTGGCCCGGCCTGGCCCATATTTGAGCTCGCCTATATGCTTTTCGTCGTCCTCATACTCGCCGTCTACGGCGCCGCTGCCGGAGCCATCGGCAACGCTGTGTTTGGCATGCCCGACTGGGTCGGGACGATCGCCTTGATGGCCTGCATCGCAGGCGTGGTCGCCTTTGGTAATCCGGCGGTCGAACGCTTGTTCCGCGACGTTTCCTACCTCCTTTATGGGGTCTATGCCCTCTTCATCGTAATCGCCCTCGCCAAGTTCGGCGCCCGCGTTCCAGCCGGCTTTGAAGCTTCAGCACAGACATCCGGCTGGGCGCTGAGCGGACTGACCTATTTCGGCTACAACATCATTGGCGCGGTCGTGATCCTGCCTGTGCTCCGGCACCTGACAAGCGACCGCGACGCGATCGTCGCCGGAGTGATCGCAGGCCCTCTGACGATGATCCCCGCGTTGTTGTTCTTCATCCCGATGGTCGCCTTTTATCCTGACGTGCAGAGTGCGACGCTCCCGTCCGATTATCTTCTCCAGCGCATCGGCAGCCCTCTATTTCACCTGCTGTTCCAGGCGATGATCTTCTCGGCCCTGCTCGAAAGCGGAACGAGTTCGGTCCACGCGATCAACGAGCGGATCGACCATGCCTGGCGGGCGCGGCGCGGCCGCTCATTATCGCACCGCTCGCGGCTCACCATCGCGGTCATCCTGCTTGTCGGCTGCATGTTCCTGGCCAGCCGGTTCGGTCTCGTCGCGCTCATCGCCAACGGGTACCGCGCGCTTTCCTACATCCTTCTTGCGACCTTCATCGCCCCGCTGCTGACAATAGGAGTCTGGCAGATCGTCCGCAGCCGCGAGGCTGCGCAAACGTAAAAAGGGGTTTGGCGCGTCTCGGACTCGGGCAAGCGATGACCAAAGCCAGCGAACGCTAAACGGACAACGCCCATAATGTCCTGAATGGGTGGAAGCGGATACCGGGCATCGGTACCATGACCTTTCGGCACTGGAACGTTGGCCGAGGCTCGTCCAAGGTGACACGATGAACGATCGACGCGCATTTCTTGGCCTGGCCGGCCTCAGCGCCGCGTGGCTGCTCGTCTCTGGACGTTTGTCCAAGGCCGCGCCGAATATCCGGTTCGCAGTCAGTCATACGCCGGCCGAATGGCGGCGTATCCTGGGGCCTGAGCGTTATCACGTGCTGCGTGAGGCCGGGACTGAACGGCCGTTCACGAGTCCCCTGCTCAATGAGCATCGCAAGGGCACGTTCGTGTGCGCCGCCTGCGCGCTGCCGCTGTACAGCTCAGCGACGAAATTCGAGAGCGGGACCGGTTGGCCGAGCTTCTGGAAGGTTTTGCCGAACGCGGTGGTGACGGAGACCGACCGGAGTTTGGGCATGGCCCGCAGGGAAGTGCTCTGCCGCCGCTGCGGGAGTCACCTCGGCCATGTCTTCCCGGACGGCCCGAAGCCGACGGGGTTGCGCTATTGCATGAACGGACTGGCTCTGCGTTTCCGGCCAGCCTGATTCTAAGCGACGATTCGCAATTTCCCGCGTTTGCCGGGCGCCTGGTAGCACACCATTCCGAGCTCCTGTTGGAGCCGCTCGAGCTCCTGCTGCTTGGCTTCCCTTTGCGCCTCGGCATAGCGCCGCTCGCATTCGGACTCTTCCGCGGTTTGCGGCCGGAAGTAGCTGATCGTGATTCGGTGACCGAACACATCGTCTCCGCGGAGCTTTAATTCAGCGTCGCAATCCTCCGGCAGCTGGTCGCGAACTTCGATCAGCTTGCCGATGAGCCCGTCGAGCGATGCATGGTCGCTTAGGTCGATGAACTCTTTGACTCTTCTACTCATTCGTGACCCTCCCCGGCCCCGGGGCGTTCATTACCTTTTGCGCGATTCCGAGCGCAATCCAGATTGCAGCGTTTATCCCCAGAGAAATTTCGGGCGAGTGAATCGGATAGAAAGCGAAGGGTCAGGAAAATGCGGAGTGGATCGACCGTTGAATTGGCCGCTGGACCCCTTAGGCTGGTGCTAAGCCCTTCGATCGGCGGCAGTATTTCAACTTTCCAATGGGCTGGAGAAGGCAGATCGCGCGGGATATTGCGCAAATGCAACGAGCCGCTCGAAAAAATACTCGATGCCGCCAGTTTTCCCCTCGTCCCCTATGTCAACCGCATTCGCGGCGGCTCTTTCATCTTCCGCGGGCGCGAAGTCCGGCTTGCGCCCAACATGGCGGGCGACCCCAGTCCCCTTCATGGCCAGGGCTGGCTCGGCGCCTGGACTGTCGAGGAACAAGGCGAGGCGCGGGCGGTGCTCAGCTATGATCATCCCGCCGGCGAATGGCCTTGGGAGTATGAGGCCGGGCAGCATTTCGAGCTAGACGAGCGCGGTCTCTCCGTCGGCCTGACCTGCCGCAATCGCGGCTCGGAGCCGATGCCCTGCGGCCTGGGCCAGCATCCTTATTTCGATTGCGGAGCCGAAACCCGGATTGACACCACCGTGACTCATGCCTGGACGATCGACGCGAACGTGCTTCCTGTCGAAGAGGTCGTGGCCGACGGACGGTACGACCTTCGGGAACGGCTCGTGTGTGGCCAGGACCTCGATAACGGCTTTAGCGGATGGAACGGGGAAGCGAGAATGAGCGACCCCGACTGGCCGTACGACGTGATCCTCTCGTCACTTCAGGCGCGCTTCTTCCAGCTCTATTCGCCAAGCCAAGGAGGCATTTTCGTCGCCGAGCCGGTGACCCACGCCAATGCGGCGCTCAATGCCGCCGAAGGACAATGGGAGGAACTTGGAATGCGCGTGCTCGAGCCCGGTGAAACCATGCGCCTCGACATGCGGATCGAGCTTGACCCGAAATAGCATCCGCTCAGGTTGAAGCCTGAGAAATCGGCTTATATAGCCCGCTCTCCTTTGAAGGGCCGCACTCGGAGACGTGGGTGAGTGGCTGAAACCAGCGGTTTGCTAAACCGCCGTACGGGGAATTCCCGTACCGAGGGTTCGAATCCCTCCGTCTCCGCCATTGCAGGTTAGGCAGATATAATCCGCCGAATCCTACGCGGATCAAGTGAGAGCATTGCGCGCGGGCGACCTTCTTGCGAACCTCCGCGCATGATCGCGCTGCCGCTCGACCGCCGGGAATTCCTCGCATCGGCTGCGGCCGCCGCGGCCCTTCCGGTTGCTCCCACCTGGGAGTCGCTCGCCGGCAGCTACCGTGTCCCCGAGTGGTTCCGCGATGC
>JBKPKF010000143.1:0-24696 GCA_046730995.1 Pseudomonadota bacterium | reverse complement strand
ATCAACGGGTTCTGCGGCGCGTCGACAGCAGTTCCGAACCGCGCAACCCAGCTATTCGGAGCCTTCCTCGGCGAGCCACGGACGTTCGGTGTGACCCTGAGGGCGAAGTGGTCGCCTCCGCCTGCGGTGGCGGCGCCTCCGCCTCCGCCGCCACCCCCGCCGCCGCCTCCTCCGGCGACTCAAACTTGCCCGGATGGGTCGGTGATCCTTGCGACGGACACGTGCCCGGCTCCGCCGCCGCCACCGCCTCCGCCTCCGCCCGCGCCGGAACGCGGTAACTAAGCGAAGGATTAACTCGGAAGGGTCCCGCCGGCCTCGGCGGGGCCCTTTTCTTTAGGCGGCTTTTGCGCGCGGCGCGTCCCGGGCAGCGCCGACGAGCGCGGACCTCAACGTCTCGATATCGTCGGCCTCGAGCTTTTTCCCATCCGCGCGAGTCAGATAGAAAACGTCGACCGCCCGCTCGCCGTAAGTCGCGATATGCGCCGAATGAATCTGGTGCCCCTGGGCATGAATGGCGGCAGCTAGTGCGGCGAGCAGCGCCGGCCGGTCGAGAGCGTTCACTTCCACCACTGTGGTTCGGCTCGACGCTTTGTCGGCAACCGCGACCGATGGCGCGACCCGGAAGGCGGCGCTGCGCGGACGGCCACGTTCCGGCGCCGGCAGCGGCGGAGGTTCCGCGCTGGTCAGCGCGCTTTCAACCGACCGCACCAGCCGCAAGCGAAGCCGACGGTCGGCATAGGCCTGTCCCTGTGCGTCCAGCACGAGAAGGTTGTCGAGCGCCATTCCGTCGCGGGTGGTGTGGATTCGCGCATCGATGATGTTGGCGCCCGCAGCGGCAAGCCCAGCGCAGATGCGGTAGAACAATCCCTCGCGATCCGGAGTGAACACGCTGATCCGGGTTGCCCCGCTCTCGAGATCTTCCTCGGCGACGACGTTGGGCTTGGCTTCGCCGATATGTGCTTCGGCGGTCGCGACCTGCCTCGCGTTGGCAACCTGCCAGGCGAGCGGCTCAGCAAGCCAATAACTGTCCGGCAACCGCCTTGCGTGCGCCCGAATCGCGCTGGCCTTCCATGCCAATTGCGCGGCGAGATCTTCCTGCCGCGCCTCGACCAGCTCGCTTCGGCCGTGCTGCTTGTGGCCGAGCCGAAGCCGCTCCTCCGCTGCCTCGAACAGGGTCCGAAGCAAGGTCCGTTTCCACTCGTTCCAGACGCCGGGCCCGACGGCCCGAATATCGACGACCGTCAGGATCAACAGCAGCCGCAACCGCTCCGGACTTTGCACCTGGCGGACGAAATCCTCGATCGTCTTCGGGTCGGCAAGGTCGCGCTTGAACGCGGTCGACGACAGCAGCAAATGGTAACGGACGAGCCACGACACAGTTTCGGTCTCGGCGGCATCGAGCCCGAACCGCGGGCAAAGCTTGAGAGCGATCTCCGCGCCGATCACGCTGTGGTCCCCGCCGCGACCCTTGGCGATGTCATGCAAGAGCACAGCAACATAGAGCACGCGGCGCGAAGCCAACTGCTTGATGATGGCGCTCGAAAGCGGATGCTCGGCTTTCAATTCGCCGCGCTCGATTGCAGCGAGAAGGCCGAGCGCGCGGATCGAATGTTCGTCGACCGTATAGTGATGGTACATGTCGAACTGCATCTGGGCGACGACGCGTCCGAAGTCGGGGACGAAACGTCCGAACACTCCGGCCTCATTCATCCAGCGAAGCACCAGTTCGGGGTGATTGAGCGACGTCAGCACTTCGAGGAACAAGGCGTTGGCACGGACATCCTCGCGAACCGTGCGATCGATCAGCGCCGAATCGCGGGTCGCCGAGCGCATTGCATTGGGATGGATTTCAAGCTTCTCGCGGACCGCGACGGCGAACAATTCCAGGAGCCTTGCCGGATCTGCGCGGAAGAAATCGTCGGAGGGAATCGAAATTCGTCCGCGATCGAGGATGAAGCCCGAGAGTCGCTTCGGACGCCGGCGGATGGTCGGCAGTGCGAAGCGGAACCCTTTCTTGCCCAATTGTTCGTCGAGCTGCGCCAGGAAGACGCCGGTAAGGTCGCCAACGGTCTTGGCGTTGATGAAGTAGAATTGCATGAAGCGCTCGACGGAGGATTTCCCCGGCCGGTCGGCATAATGCATGATCTCAGCGATGCGCTTTTGGTAATCGAAGCTCAGCCGATCCTCGGCGCGGCCGGCCAGCAAATGCAAATGGCTTCGAACCGACCAGAAGAATCGCTCGGCGCGATCGAAGCGGCGGAATTCGGCCGCCGTGAACAGGCCGGCGCCGACCAGCTCAGCCGGCGTTTCGACACCGTGAACATATTTGCCGATCCAATAGAGCGTGTGCAGGTCGCGCAGGCCGCCCTTGCCGTCCTTGACGTTGGGTTCGACGACGTAGCGGCTGTCGCCCATCCTGATATGGCGCTCGTCGCGTTCGGCGAGCTTCGCCGCCACGAACTCCGCAGCTGTCCCCGCGATGACGTCCTTGCGGAAACGCCGCATGCCCAGGTCGAACAATTTGTCGTCACCCCACAGCCAGCGCGCTTCGAGCACAGCCGTGCGGATTGTCATGTCCTTCTTGGCAAGCGCGATGAGCTGTGGAACCGAGCGGATCGAATGGCCGACCTTGAGCTTCAGGTCCCACAGCAAGTGAAGCATCGCTTCCGCCGCTTGCTCCTGGTCCGCCGAAGGAGCCTTTGCGGTCAGGAACATCAGGTCGAGATCGCTGAATGGCGCCATCTCGCCGCGGCCTGTGCCTCCAAGGCCGACGAGCGCGAGGTCTTCGCCCAATGGCCGGCGGAGCAGGCGTTCATTCACGAAGTCGTGGACCAGCCGGACGAGCTGGTCGTGGAGGAAAGCCGTGGCTCGAGCGGCCGATCGTCCGTCACCCGGTTCCTCGGTGAGGCGATTGGCGATTTCCGCCCGGCCTTGTTCAAGGGCACCCCGTAGGATCGCCCCGGCTTCGGCCGTGAGCTTCTTGCCGGAACGCAGCGCACCAAGCCGCTCGGTTATCGCTCGGCGGTCGACGATCGTTCGGCGATTCTCGATATCCAGGAGGCGCGGATCAGCCACGCGCGCACAGTAGAGCCAAGCAGTGCCGGGCCGGAAGAAGGAATCGCCGCTTCAGCCGTCAACTGAATGGAAAGACCGATTGCCTAAGACCCTGTACGCAACGAAGGACAGTCGCGATCCAGACCCAACGACAGACATTTCACGGTAACCTTGAAGCGCTCCGCGGCATCGCGGCGCTGCTGGTCGTGCTTCACCATTTGGCGCTTAATGCGGGGTCGCTCCTGGCATCGATCCCCTTCCTCCGACAGGGCTGGATGTTCGTGGATCTGTTTTTCGTCCTGTCGGGCTATGTGATTGCCGCGGTCCACGCCGAAAGCGAGGCGAGCGCGACGTCCGCTCGGCGGTTCCTGATCCGTCGGTTTTTCCGGCTCTATCCCCTGCACCTCGTTACGCTGGTGGCGGCGCTGGCCGTCGTCGACCTCCAGTCAGGCACGGCCGCGCTTCCGGGCTACGGCACGATGGTCCTCTTGAATCTCGGCATGACCCACGCCTGGGGCCTGGTCCCGGGAAGCGTCCTCAACGGGCCGAGCTGGAGCATCAGCACCGAATGGGGCGCCTATCTGATTTTCGCTTGGATTTGCCTCGTCACGCCGGTCACCCGCCGGCGCCTTATGTTGCTGTGTGGGATCGGATTGGCCTCGTTAATGAGCCTGATTGTTTGGCGCCAGGGCGGTCTCGATGGCGATCTCCTGTTCCGTCTTCCCCGCTGCTTGATGAGTTTTGCCCTGGGTGCGGCGGTTTGGGGGTGGTGCCGGAACCGGCCGCTGCTCGGTTCGAGCCTCGCTGCGCTGGTGCAGCTGGTCATCGCCATGGCCATGTTCCTCCTGCTCATTTTGGCGGGACGTCAGCCGAATCTCACGCTGGTGATGCCGCTGCTTTCGGCGGCGATGATCGCAGCGATGGTTCGCGATCCCGGGTCGATGGCCCGGTCGTTCATGGAAGCACCAGTGCCGCAGTGGCTCGGGCGGCACTCCTATTCTCTCTATCTCGTGCACATGCCGCTGTTCCATTTCCTGCTGTTGGCCACCCCGGCCGGATGGCGGGCGACCTCCTCGGGGGCCAATCTTTGGATCGCCATGGCCTTGTGCGCGCTGTTTGGCGTGGCAAGCGCGACCTACGCGTTGGTCGAAAAGCCATGGCGCGAATACGGCCGCCGGCTCGCCGATGCGCCTCTCCGGCTTAGCGCGCCGCGAACCGCTGCTTAGCTGCGCTCGGCGGCAAGTCGCTTCAGCTGGTACAGACGTTCCAGCGCTTCACGCGGCGTGAGGCTGTCCGGATCGAGATCGGCGAGCGCTGACAACAGCGGATCCGGCGCATGCTCCGGCTCGGCTGCCGCGAACAAAGGCAGATCGTCGAGGCCCGCGGCTATTCCGCCGGTGGCATCGCGGCCTGCTTCGAGCTTGGCAAGGACCGAGCGCGCCCGGGCGACGACGGCTGGCGGAAGCCCCGCGAGCTTGGCGACGGCGATTCCGTAGCTGCGGTCGGCGGCTCCGCCGGCCACTTCGTGGAGCAGGACCAAATCGCCCTTCCATTCACGCGCGCGAACGTGATGCAGCGACAGGCAGTCGAGCCGTCCGGCGAGCCGAGTGAGCTCGTGATAGTGGGTCGCGAACAGCGTCCGGGCTTTGACCTGGTCGTGCATCGCCTCGACAACCGCCCAGGCGATCGCGAGGCCGTCATAGGTCGAGGTTCCGCGCCCGATCTCGTCGAGGATGACCAGGCTTCGCTCAGTCGCTTGTGAAAGGATGGCCGCGGTTTCGACCATCTCGACCATGAAGGTGGATCGGCCCCGCGCCAAATTGTCCGAGGCCCCGACCCGGCTGAACAGGCGGTCGACGATGCCGATCCTGGCGCGCTCGGCCGGCACGAAGCTTCCCGCCTGCGCCAGAAGGGCGATCAGAGCCGATTGGCGCAGGAACGTCGATTTCCCGCCCATGTTCGGGCCGGTGATCAACCAAAGCCGGTCATTCGGACCTACTGAAAGGTCATTGGCGACGAACCGCTCGCCTGCCTCCCGGACCGCGCTTTCAACCACCGGGTGTCGCCCCGCTTGAACCTCGAGGCAGGGCTGGTCCGTGAGCTCGGGCCGCGACCATCCGCCTTCGGCGGCGCGATGAGCATGGCCGGCCGCAACGTCGATCCGGGCAACCGATTCCGCAGTTGTGGTGATCTGCTGCGCGGCGGCGACGGCCAGCGCTGAAAGTTCCTCGGCATGCGCTGCCTCGGCCGCGAGCGCGTGCGACCCGGCTTCGACGACGCGCGACGCTTCCTCGTGGAGCTCTGGCGAGTTGAAGCGCACGACCCCGGCGAGCGTCTGGCGGTGAGTGAAGCCGCTGTCGGAGGCCATGAGTTTGTCGGCATGCCGGGCGGCGACTTCGACATGATAACCGAGCACCGCATTGTGCCGGATCTTCAGCGAGCTGATGCCGGTCGAATCCCGATATCGTGCCTCGAGCGCGGCGATCGCTCGGCGGCCATCGGAAGCAGCTTCGCGAAGCGCGTCGAGCGCGGCATCATAGCCATCGGCAATATAGCCACCCTTCGACGCATCAATCGGTGGGGCGGCGACGAGCGCGCGCGATAACCGATCGATGAGTTCCGAATGCCCGCCGAACGTTGGAAGCAGCGCATCGAGCAATGCGGGGCGGTCCGGCTCAACTTCGAGCTCGCGCCTGAGTTCGGCCGCGGCAGCGAGTCCGTCGCGCAGCAAGGCGAGGTCGCGCGGGCTTCCGCGCCCCGCTGCGAGCCTGGCGAGTGCGCGCGAGAAATCGGGCATCGCTTTCAACTGCCCGCGCACACGCTCGCGCCGGATCGCATCCTCGTGCAGCCAGCTGACGAGGCCGAGGCGGAGGTCGATCGCGGCTTTGTCGGTCAGGGGCGCGCTGATATCCTCACAAAGGAGGCGCCGCCCGCCCGCGGTCTGGCAGCGATCGATCTCGCCGAGCAAGCTTCCCACCACGCCCCCCGAGACCGCGCGCGTCAGTTCAAGGCTTTCGCGGCTCGCCGCGTCGATTCCCATGTGACTGGAGCGGGCGATGCGCCGCGGTGCATCGAGCAGGATCCCAGCGCCCTTTTGGGTCGCGTCGAGATAGGCTAGGAGACCGCCCGTCGCCGCCAGCTCGGCACGCGATGGGGCCCCCAGACCATCGAGCGTTGCAAGGCCGAACCGTTGCTTCAACACGCGCTCGCCGACGAGGCTATCGAAATTGCCCTTCCCAGGGGTCGTCGGGACTCCAGGTACAGGCGCGTCCGCGATCGTCTCGGCGGGCGCCAGCCGTGCCAGCTCGGCAGCAAGCTCACCGGGGCCGCAGGCAACCAGCTCGAAGCGGCCGGTCGAAATGTCCGCCGCAGCGATGGCCCATTCGTCACCGGCGCGGCCGACCGCCGCGAGCCAGTTGGCCGATGCGGATTCGAGCAAGGTCTCCTCGGTCAGTGTCCCAGGCGTGACCAGGCGGACGATCGCTCGCTCGACAAGGGTTTTCGAGCCTCGCGCCTTGCGCGCTTCGGCGGGGCTCTCAGTTTGCTCGGCAATGGCGACTCGGTGCCCGGCCTTGATCAGTCGCGCGAGGTATGATTCGGCCGAATGCGCCGGGACGCCGCACATGGGGATTGGCTCGCCCGAATCCTCACCACGCTTCGTGAGCGCGATGTCCAGGCAGGCCGAGGCGATCTTGGCGTCGTCGAAAAACAATTCGAAAAAATCGCCCATTCGGTAGAAGAGCAAGGCGTCGCCAGCCTCTTCCTTGAGGCGGCGATACTGGGCCATCATCGGGGTAGGAGCGTCGGCTCGGGCCATATGCCTGACTACCCCTGATCGTCATTCCCGCGAAAGCGGGAAACGTCAGTTCACCGAAGGTAATCCCGCTTTTTCCACGACTTTGGAAGGAAGGCAGCGGGACCCTCGCTTGCGCGGGGGTGACGATCCGAGGGGGAAACCGCTAAGGCCGACCGCCATGTCGGAATCCAACGTCAAATATACCGAAGCCGAAGCGCTCGAATTCCACTCGCGCGGACGGCCGGGCAAGATCGAAATCATCGCGACCAAGCCGATGGCGACACAGCGCGACCTCGCGCTTGCCTATTCGCCGGGAGTTGCGGTCCCGGTGCGCGCCATCGCCGCCGATCCCGGGTGCGCTTATGATTTCACCGCGAAGGGCAATCTCGTCGCTGTGATCTCGAACGGCACCGCGATCCTCGGCCTCGGCAATCTAGGAGCGCTGGCGTCCAAGCCGGTGATGGAAGGCAAGGCGGTGCTGTTCAAGCGGTTCGCCGACGTCGATGCGATCGACATTGAGGTCAACACGAATGACGCCGCGCGTTTCATCGACGCGGTCGAATTGCTCGAGCCGAGCTTCGGCGGAATCAACCTCGAGGACATTGCCGCTCCCGATTGCTTTATCATCGAGCAGACGTTGCGCGAGCGGATGAACATTCCCGTGTTCCACGACGACCAACACGGGACTGCGATCATCAGCGCTGCGGGGCTCATCAACGCCTGCCATTTGACGGGCCGCAAAATGTCCAGCGTGCGCATGGTCGTGAACGGCGCCGGCGCCGCGGCCATCGCCTGCACGGAGCTGGTGAAGGCGATGGGGGTCAAGCCCGACCATGTCATCATGTGCGACCGCAAGGGCGTGATCCACAAGGGGCGCACGGACATCGACCAATGGAAATCGGCCCACGCGGTCGAAACCGACAGGCGAACGCTGGCGGAGGCGCTCGAGGGTGCCGACGTGTTCTTCGGTTTGTCGGCCGCGAATGTCGTTTCGAAGGACATGGTGAAGTCCATGGCCAAGAACCCGATCATTTTCGCCATGGCTAATCCGGATCCCGAAATTCCTCCGGAGGACGTCATGGCTGTCCGGCCGGATTCGATCATGGCCACGGGCCGGTCCGACTATCCCAACCAGGTCAACAACGTGCTCGGTTTCCCCTTCATTTTCCGCGGCGCGCTCGATGTCAGGGCGACCGCGATCAATGACGAGATGAAGATTGCCGCTGCCGAGGCGCTGGCCGAGCTCGCCCGCGAACCGGTTCCGGAAGAGGTCGCTGCTGCGTACGGCGGCCGGGCGCACAGCTTCGGGCGCGATTACATCATTCCCGCGCCGTTCGATCCGCGCCTGATGGAAGTGGTCGCCTCGGCGGTTGCGGAGGCCGCCGTTCAATCGGGTGTTGCGCAGAAGCCGATCGCCGACATGGAGGCCTATCGCCAGGAGCTTCGTGGGCGCCTCAATCCCACCGTCGCGGTGATGAGCCTGGCCTATGAGAATGCCCGCGCCAATCCGAAGCGGGTCCTCTTCGCCGAAGGTGAGGAACCGAACGTCATTCGCGCCGCGATCGCTTTCAAGGAGGGCGGTTACGGGACCCCGGTCCTGGTCGGGCGCGAGGAAGTCTACGACCTCCTGAAAGAAATGGGGGTCGATGACCCGCTGGAATACCAGGTCCTCAACAGCCGGAATTCGCCGCTGGTCGGGCGCGCGGTCGACTTCATCTATGAAAAGCACCAGCGCCACGGCCTGCTCCGCCGCGAAATCGAGCGGATGGTGAACCAGGACCGCAACTATTTCACCGCGGCCATGCTTGCGCTTGGCGAGGCCGAAGCGATGATTACCGGAACCACTCGGCCGTTCAGCCAATCGCTGAAGCAGGTCCGGACTGTGATCGACGACGAACCCGATGCGACTCCGTTCGGAGTGAATGTGATCGTCGGGCGCGCGCACACCGTACTGATCGCCGACACGGCGGTGACCGAGCGTCCGACCGCCGAGCAATATGCGGCCATCGCCCTGCGATCTTCCGCATTCGCCCGGCGGATGGGGATCGAGCCGCGCGTCGCCTTCATCAGCTACACGACCTTCGGGAACCCGCCGGGAGTCCACATCGAAGAGCTGCGGGGTGCGGTGAAGCTGCTCGACGGGTTCAAATGCGACTTCGAATATGAAGGCGAGATGGCGCCCGACGTCGCGCTTAATTACGACATGCAGCGGCGCTATTATCCCTTCAGCCGCCTATCCGGACCGGCGACAATCCTCGTGATGCCGGGCCTTCAGTCCGCCAACATTTCGGCCAAACTGCTGCGAGAGCTCGGCGGCGAGAGTGTTCTTGGGCCGTATATCCTGGGTCTCGATCAGCCGGTGCAGATCGCGCCGATGACGGCGACCGCGTCCGACCTCGTGATGCTGGCGGTGCTCGCCGCAGGCGACGCCCACGCCCGCCAAAAGCGGCAGGCGGGCAAAGCCGCCGGCGCGGCCAAGGCCGGCGCCCTTAAATCCGTTCGACGCTAGAGATTGGGTCAGCTTCGCGAAGCGCCGCGATAATCGCGTGAAGGTGCGCGAGGTCGTGCACCTCGATGTCGAGGTGGAACGTCTGGAAGCTTCCGTCGCGGTGGACCAGCTGCAGGTTGATGATGTTGGCGTGCTTGGCGCCCAAAATGCTCGACATGGTTCCAAGCGCGCCCGGAATGTCCCGCAGGATCACCGCGAGCCGGGCCGCGCCGCCGTCCGACCCCTCGCCCCAGGCGAGGTCGAGCCAGTCGGCGTCGACTCCGCTCGCAAGCGTGTCGCACCCGATCACATGGACCTCGATCTCCTCGTCCTCGCGCCTCAGTCCGACGATCCGGTCACCCGGGATCGGGTGGCAACATTGCGCGAGATGATAAGCGACTCCGGCGGTAAGGCCCTTGATCGAGATCGCCTTTCGCTGGCCAAGCGGGCGCGGAGACACATCGCCGCCGGCTGAACCGGGCATCAGCGCTTCCATCAGTGCCTCGTCGCTGACTCGCTTGCGGGCGATCGCGATCATCAACTCGTCGTCATTCTCAATATTGAGCTTCTTGAGGGCGCGCTTCAGCGCGTCCTTATCGAGCTCGGCGGGCAGGCGGGCGACGATCTCGTCGTAGATCTTGCGCCCGAGCTCGACGGTCTCCTCGCGTTCCTTGTGACGCACGAACCGACGCACTCCGGCCCGCGCCTTCCCGGTCGTGACGAAGCGAAGCCATGACGGCTGCGGGTGCTGGGCTTCGGACGTCAGGATTTCGACCTGGTCTCCGTTCTCGAGCATCGTCCGCAAGGGCACCACCCGGCCGTTGACCTTGGCGCCCACGGTGCGGTCGCCAAGGCCGGTGTGAACCGCGTAAGCGAAATCGACCGGGGTCGCGCCTTTCGGCAGCTGGATCAGCTCGCCCTTGGGAGTGAAGGCGAAGATCCGGTCCTGGTACATCGCCATCCGGGTATGCTCGAGTAGCTCCTCGGCGTTATCGGCATGGTCGAGAATCTCAACGAGGTCATCGACCCAGGGAATGCTGACCTCACCCTTGGGCTTGCCCTCCTTATAGGCCCAATGCGCGGCCAGGCCCCGTTCGGCCTGTTCGTGCATCTCGCGGTCGCGGATCTGGATTTCGATCCGCATCTTTGAATCGTGGATGACAGAGGTGTGCAGGCTTCGATAGCCGTTGCGTTTCGGGGTCGAGATATAATCCTTGAAACGGCCCGGGACCATCGGCCAGCGTCGATGAAGCAGCCCCAGCGCCTGGTACGCTTCCCCGACATTCTTCACGATGATTCGGAAAGCCATCACGTCCGATAATTGCTCGAAGCTGATGTGCCGTTCGGCCATCTTCTTCCAGATCGAAAAAGGATGCTTTTGGCGGCCGGTGACCTCCGCCTCGAGGCCGTTGTCGGCAAGGTAAAGCTGGAGTCCGAGCCCGATCTTGTTGACGAGGTCGCCGCCCTGGTCGGTGAGCTGCTTCAGGCGCCGGGTAATGGATGCATAGGCGTCCGGCTCGAGCTCGCGGAAAGCCAGCGTCTGCATTTCCGTCATCATTTCGTACATGCCGATTCGCTCGGCGAGCGGCGCGTAGATGTCCATGGTCTCGCGCGCGATCCGGCGGCGCTTCTCCTCGTCGGGGATGTGATGGAGCGTGCGCATGTTGTGCAGGCGGTCGGCGAGCTTCACGAGCAGCACGCGGATGTCGTCCGAAAGCGCGAGGAGAAACTTGCGGAGATTCTCGGCCTGCCGCTCGTTCTCGGACTGGGCTTCGATCTTGCTGAGCTTGGTTACCCCGTCGACCAGCCGCGCGATGTCTTTCCCGAACAGCTTCTCGACCTCTTCGGGGGTCGCGACGGTGTCCTCGATCGTGTCGTGAAGGATCGCCGTCACGATCGTCTGGTCGTCGAGCTTCAGGTCGGTAAGGATGCCGGCGACTTCGATCGGATGGCTGAAATAAGGATCGCCGGACGCACGCAGCTGCGCGCCGTGCGCCTTCATAGAGAAGACGTAGGCGCGATTGATCAGCCCCTCGTCCGCGTCCGGATCGTAGGAGCGGACCTTCTCGATCAGCTCATACTGCCTCAGCACGCCCCTAGATGGGGGGAGGCGGCGCTATTGTGCAAGCGCGAATAAGGAACGGGCCGCGACGGGGCGCCCACGAAGGTAGTGCTTTCGTGGGGACCTTGGGAGGGGATTCCGGCGTCGCGACCCGCGGATTATTGTGCGGCGGCAGCGGAAGCGGTGGTGGCCTTCGCAGCGGTGTTGCACTTGTCGAGCTCGGCCGCGCTGAATGCGCGTCCGTCGACTATGAAGCTCTCGATGCGCCCGGCGCGCTTGGCGAGCGACTGGCAAAGGACCACGGGGCGGCTTTCCCAGGTGGCGCCCTGGCAGGCCGCCGGGCCGCACGTCCAGGTAATGTCGCGGGCAATGAACCGTTCGCTCACCGGAACCGCGGGCTTGGCCGAGTAGGTGGCGGCTGCGAGCGGGGATGCCGAAACCAGAGCCGCCGAGGCAATCAACAGCGTCCGAATCATCGCGATTCTCCTGTGCGTTGCGATTTGCAACTAACTAAGATAATTAGTTTCGACTTGCAACTATTTTTTCCGGATCGCTTGTGCTTTCATTGCGTTCGAGGAGAGGGAGGACAGCCGAGTTGCCGGCAGACCGAGTCACGTCTCATATCGATGCGTTTCGCGAGGCGGCGCTGTCCTGCCCGATTCCGCCGGCCGTCGAGCTGATCGGCGAGAAGTGGGCCTTCCTCATTCTTCGCGGCGCGCTCAATGGCCTCCAGCACTTCGAGGAATTCCAGGCGGGTCTCGGGATCGCGCGCAACATCCTTTCCGATCGGCTCGCCCGGCTGGTTGCCGGTGGCATTCTGGAGCGGACGGCCGACCCGTCTGACAAACGAAAGGTACTCTATTCGCTGACGCCCAAGGGTGAGGGCCTCCTCCCGGTGGTCCTGGCCTTACGCCAGTGGGGCGAAGAATGGGGTTACGGGAAGATACAGGTCGTCCTAGCCGACCGCCGCGACGGCAAGCCCGTGCGTAAGATCGGCGTGCAGGCGCATGATGGGCGCGAGCTGACTTTGGATGACCTGATGTGGGTCAGGCCGGACGGAAAGCGCGTTTCAATCCATTCCGCGCTGCAAGCCGCGGCCGAATAAGGAATGAGCCCATACTCGCCTGTCCCCCGGACAGGCTGCGTGGGACTTATTCGTAATCACCGCCGGACGGAGTGGGGCGCGGCGGGGCGGCCGCGGTTAGCCGCAGCGCCTCGGCGGCGTCGCTGAGCGATGCCAGCTCCTCGGTTTCGTCCTCTTCGTCGACCCGAACCTTTTGCAGGTTGGTGACGAGCGCTTCCTCGAGGTCCTTCGGCTTCACCGTCTCTTCGGCGACTTCGCGAAGCGCGACGACGGGATTCTTGTCGCGGTCGCGGTCGATCGTGAGGTCGGCGCCGCCCGAAATCTGGCGCGCACGCTGGGCGGCGAACAGGACGAGGTCGAACCTGTTCGAAACCTTGTCTACGCAGTCTTCAACGGTAACGCGCGCCATTCGTCGCCCTCTTCAAAGCTTCAATCGGGTGGGGAGGCGGCGAATTAGGGACGCACCGCTCCAAAGTCAATGAAATCGGGCAAATGACCCCCGCCTTGCGTTGTGACGCGCGCAAGGCGAGACACGCGCATGACGACGAGCGATCGAACGCTGACTATCGACGGCAACCGGCTGACCCTGTTGCCCGACGGGCAGCAGCGCTGGAAAGCGCTGATCGAGCTGATCGACGGCGCGCGCACGTCGGTTCGGATGGTCTATTATATTTACACGGCCGACCGCTCGGGCGCTGCGGTGCGCTCAGCCCTGAGTAAGGCGCTGGATCGCGGAGTCGTCGTCTCGCTCCTGATCGACGGCTTCGGCAGCAGCGATACCCACGAAGGTTATTTTCGCGAGCTTGTCGACAAGGGCGCCACTTTCTGCCGGTTCAACCCGTCTTATGGCCGCCGCTACCTGCTTCGGAACCATCAAAAGCTCACTCTCGCCGACGGCGAGACCGACTCGCCGCGGATCCTGATCGGCGGGTTCAACATCGAAGACAGCTACTTCGGCGACTTCTCGGACAAAGCCTGGCGCGACATCGGCTTGCTCGTCGAAGGTCCCGCGGCGGGGCGCGTCGTACCTTATTATGACGCGTTGATCGCCTGGGCGCTCAATCGCCGATCGCGCCTGAAGACGCTGCGGGGGGTGGTCCGCCGCTTTAGCGAGCACAAAGGGCCGCTCCAGTGGCAATATGGCGGACCGATGCAGCTGAAATCCCCTTGGGCCCTGGCGACAATCCACGACTTGTCGAAGGCGAATGACCTTGAAATGATCGCGGCCTATTTCGCTCCGATGGGAGGAATGCTCCGCCGGATTGGCGACGTAGCGCGGCGGGGCCGAGCGCGTGTGGTGACGGCGTCAAAGTCGGACAACCGGCCGACCATCGATGCCGCCCGGAGCACCTACGCCCGACTGCTGAAGCGCGGCGTCCAGGTCTTCGAATATCAGCCCGCCAAGCTCCATTCGAAGTTGCTCGTAATGGATGACGTCGTCCACATCGGCTCATCCAATTTCGATTTGAGGAGTCTCTACCTCAACCTCGAAATGATGTTGCGCGTCCACCATCCCGAGTTCGCCATCATGATGCGGAGCTATTTCGAGCACGAACTGGGCTCGTGCGCCGAAATCACCCAGGAATCGCACGCCAAGGCAAGTTGGCTGCAGCGCCTGCGCTGGAGGATAGGCTGGTTCCTGGTGACTTCGCTCGATTACACGGTCACCAGGCGGCTCGCGCTTCGAGTCCCTTAAGTCTCGTCAGGCTCGCGCCAAGCCCAGAATAAGGTCGCGGGCGGCACGTTGACCCATTCGAAGCCGCGATCGATCCGCTCGAAATGCGGCTCGATGAAGTCGCGCACCTTGGGGCTGAACTGATAGACCAGGAAAGCGCCGCCGGGACGGATCGCTTCGGCGGTCGCCGAGGCAATGGCTTCGCCGACCCCTGGCGGCAGTGTCGAAAACGGGAGGCCGGAGAGCACATAGTCCGCCTTGCCCAACCCCCGGTCGGCAAGGATGCCCCCGACGTCGGCCGCCGATCCGGTCACCGCGACCAGCCGCGGGTCGTCGATCGATTCCCTCAGGAATTTGGTGAAGTCCGGATTCGTATCGATCGTCACCAACGTCGAATCTTCAGGCAGGTTTTCGAGGATCGGCCGGGTGAAGGTTCCGACGCCCGGGCCATATTCAACGAACAGCCTCGTATTCTCCCAGTCAACCGGGCGAAGCATTTTTTCAATCAGAACACGGCTCGACGGGATAACCGATCCGACCATCACCGGATTCTTCAGGAAGCCGCGCAGGAACTGCCACTGGGGATTGGCGCTTCGGCGATCGCGGCGTCGCGTAAGTCGCTTCGGACCCTTTAGCGTTCGCGCGGATGAGGTCGGCATGGATGCTCCGTCTGGGGATCGGCGGGTTGCGACCGTTGGCAAATGGATGG
The DNA here is from genome assembly GCA_046730995.1 of Pseudomonadota bacterium. Classification (GTDB taxonomy): domain Bacteria; phylum Pseudomonadota; class Alphaproteobacteria; order Sphingomonadales; family Sphingomonadaceae; genus Sphingomicrobium. Next base: position 9,828 of record JBKPKF010000143.1, on the reverse strand, counting down.
GCAGTTGGCAACTAATTCCGCGACGAAAAGGCCGTTCCGGTCGTTCAATTCCTCAGCTTTTCCCGCCTTCGCGCGGCCGGAGCATTCCGGGGAGCACGAACCCAATCCCGCTCATCGGCCGCACCGCATCGCTCTTCAGCGTCTCCTGGATGCGGTCATATTCCTCGAGCATTTCCGGAGTGACCGATGCGCGCGTCTCGGCAAGCGCGCTTTCGAAATCGGCCATGGTCACCTGGGCGGCGTCGAGGCCGCGGCGAAGAGCGGTGAGGCCGGCCCGGCGCACCAGGTCCTCGAGATCCGCGCCGGTGAACCGGTCGGTGCGCTGGGCCAGCGATTCCAGGTCGACGTCATTGGCGAGCGGCATGCCCTCCGTATGGATCGCAAGGATTCGCCGCCGACCGGCAGTGTCCGGAGGACCGACATAGATCAGCTCGTCGAACCGGCCCGGCCGAAGCAGCGCCGGATCGATCAGCGTCGGCCGGTTGGTCGCGCCGATCACGACGACATTCTGCAGCTCTTCGAGCCCGTCGAGCTCGGCAAGTATGGTATTGACCACCCGCTCGGTCACCTGCGGCTCGCCGATCCCGCCCCCGCGCGCCGGCACCAGGCTGTCGAGCTCGTCGATAAAGACGATGGTCGGTGCGACCTGGCGGGCGCGGGCGAACAGGCGGGCGATTTGCTGCTCGCTTTCGCCATACCATTTGCTCAGCAGGTCTGATGACTTGGTTGCGATGAAATTGGCTTCGCTTTCGCGCGCCGCGGCTTTGGCAAGCAGGGTCTTGCCGGTGCCCGGCGGTCCATAAAGCAAGAAGCCCTTGGCTGGACGGATGCCCAGCCGGCGGAAGGCTTCCGGATGCTTCAGCGGCAGCTCCACGCCCTCGCGCAGCCGGTCGCGAGCAGCGTCGAGCCCGCCGATGTCGTCCCAGCCAATGCGCGGCGCCTCGACCATCACCTCGCGCATCGCCGAGGGCTGGACTCGTTTCAGCGCATTGTCGAAATCCTTGAGCTCGACCGACAAAGCGTCGAGGATCTCTGTCGGGATTGTTTGCTCGGCGAGATTGAGCTTGGGCATGATGCGGCGCACGGCTTCAAGCGCGGCCTCGCGCGCCAGCGCCGCAAGGTCGGCGCCGACGAAGCCATAGGTCCGCCGCGCGAGATCATCCAGGTCGACATCGGGTGCGAGCGGCATTCCGCGCGTGTGGATTCCAAGGATCTCGCGGCGTCCGCGGTCGTCCGGAACGCCAATCACGATCTCACGGTCGAGACGGCCGGGCCGGCGAAGCGCTTCGTCGAGCGCCTCCGGTCGGTTGGTCGCCGCGATCACGACCGTGTTTTGCCTCGGCTCCATGCCGTCGAGCAGGGTAAGAAGCTGGGCAACGAGGCGCTTTTCGGCTTCGCCAGTCACCTGTCCTCGCTTGGGCGCGATCGAGTCGATCTCGTCGATGAAGATAATGGACGGCGCGGCCTCTGCTGCTTGCTCGAAGATTTCGCGCAGCCGGCGCTCGCTCTCACCATAGGCCGAACCCATGATCTCCGGTCCGGCAATGTGGAAGAAATGGGCTGCGCTCTCGTTGGCAACCGCCCTTGCAAGCAAGGTCTTGCCGGTTCCGGGCGGTCCGTGGAGGAGCACGCCTTTGGGTGGATCGACTCCGAGGCGCTGGAAGAGCTCCGGATGGCGAAGCGGAAGCTCGACCATTTCGCGAAGTGCGTCGATCGTGTCGCGCATCCCGCCGAGGTCGTCGTAGGTGACGTCGGCACGGCGCTGGCCGTCGGTCGCCGAAAATTCGGACAGCAGCTCGACGCTGGTCTTGGAATCGATGTGGACGATGCCTTTGGGCGCCGCCGTGACGACGACCAGGCGCAGTTCCTGGAGCGCAAAGGCCGGGGCGTTGAGCATCTGGCGGATGGGCTCGGGGACGTCGGCGTTCACTCGCTGGTGGCCGGTGGTCGAGACCGTATCACCTTCCACCAGGGGACGGCCGGCGAACGTCCGTTTCAGCGCGTCGGCCGAACCTTGAAGGCGGATATTGGGCTGGGCCGGGGCGAATACGACGCGCGTCGCCGCCTGGGATTCGACCTTGCGGACTTCGACAAAATCGCCTGAGCCCACTCCGGCATTGGCCCGTTGGAGGCCGTCCAGCCGGATGATGTCGATGCCCTCGTCCTCGCCGTAGGGACGAATGGCGCGGGCCGCGGTCGAGCGGCGGCCAACGATCTCGATCACCTCGCCCTCTTTCAGGCCGAGCTCATCCATCAGGCTGTCGGGAAGCCGAGCGAATCCACGGCCGCTGTCCGCTGGCGGCAGGCTGGCGACCTGGACCTTGCGCGATTTCACCCGGTCGATGGTGTCGGTGTCAGCCATGATCTCTCCTAAAGGAGCGCCTCATACCGGATGCGTAACAGCTTCGAGGCGCCAAGGGTTCAATATTTGATCGCACCAGCGATTTTGCGGACAACCGAACGCGGAGCGAAGCGGGTGCTGACCGCGCCGATCTTGTTGACCCATCCGGGAACAACCACCGCGCGATTTCGGTCCATCCCCTTGAGGCCGGCCTCGACGACCTCGCCTGCCTCCATGGCAACCGTGTCGAACGCGCCGTTGCCGCCGAATCCGGCGACCTCGCCGAACTCGGTTCGCGTCGGCCCGGGGCAGAGGCAGCTGACTTTAATGCCGTGCGGCTTCAATTCCTCGTGAAGAGCCTCGGTGAACGACAGGACGAAGGCCTTGGTGGCGAAGTAGACGGCCATCTTGGGCCCCGGCTGGAAGGCCGCGGTGGATGCGACGTTGAGGATCGCGCCCGCCTTTCGTTCGATCATTCCGGGAGCGACCGTGCGGCAGAGGTCCATCAGGGCGCCGACATTCAAATCGATCATCTGCCGCTCGCGCTTGGCATCGAGCTCCGCGAACCGGCCGATCAGCCCGAACCCGGCATTGTTGACCAGGATCTCGACCTGCTCCCCCGCCGCTTCGAGGTCGGCCATCAGTTTGGCCTCGGCGTTCGCTTTGGAGAGGTCGGTTGCGACTGCGCGCGCGTTCCCGAGCTCCTTCGCCAACGTCTCGAGCCGGTCCTTGCGCCTCGCGGCAAGGACCAGGCGATGGCCGCGCTTCGAAAGCTGGCGGGCGAATTCGACTCCCAAGCCAGCCGACGCGCCGGTGATCAGCGCGACCTTTTTCAACCGACGGTTGCCTTGACGATCTTCCCGGGCTCGCGCGGCGGTTCTCCCACCGGAAGCGCGTCGACATGCTCCATCCCGCTCTCGACCTCCCCCCAGACGGTGTATTGCCCGTCCAGGAAGCGCGCGTCGTCGAACACGATGAAAAACTGGCTGTTGGCGCTGTCCGGATCGTTCGAACGGGCCATCGAAGCGACTCCGCGGACGTGCGGCTCTTTGCTGAATTCGGCCTTGAGGTTGGGCAGGTCGGATCCGTGGTAGCCGGTACCGGTCGGGTCGCCGCCCTGGGCCATGAATCCGGGAATCACGCGATGGAACACGACCCCGTCGTAAAAGCCGCGGTTCGTAAGCTCGGTGATGCGCTGGACGTGGCCGGGCGCGAGATCCGGCCGAAGCTTGATGACGACGTCGCCGCCGGATGAAAGCGAAAGGGTGAGGCGGTCCGCGTCGGCCATGATTTTAGCTCCGTTCGTTGGATTTGAGCCGGCGATTTAGGATCGAGCGACGCCTTGCGCCAGACTCGCCTGCCCAATAGGAGGACGCCACCGGGTTCAGTCGAAGGGAAGCGCGAATGAGCGAGAGCGAGCACATCGCCGCCGCGCCCCCGCCCGAATCCAGCGCGGTGATCGATGAGGAAGACCGGCTCCGGCCGGAATTCGTCGACCGGGTCCTCGACGCCGTCGAGGCTGGCGACGATGCGACGGCGCGTGAACTGGTGAAGCCGCTCCACCCCGCGGACGTCGCCGACCTCATCGAGCTTGCCGCGCGTGACGAGCGCGAAGGCCTGGTGAAGGCGCTGGCGGAAATCGTCGGTCCGAACGTGCTCGCGGAAATGAACGATTACGTCCGCGAAAGCCTGCTCGACGAAATGGAGCCGCAGCAGGTCGCGGACATCGCGGGCCAGCTCGAGACAGACGACGCGGTCGCTCTGATCGAGGACCTCGACCGCGACGACCGCCAGGCCGTGCTCGAGGCGATGGAACCCGACGATCGCGCCGCGGTCGAAGAGGCGCTGAGCTACCCGGAAGAATCCGCCGGCCGACTGATGCAGCGCGATCTTTGCGCTGTGCCGGAACATTGGAAGGTCGGGCAGGTCATCGATTATCTGCGCTCCACGGCGGAGCTTCCGACCGACTTCTGGGAAGTGTTCGTCGTCAATCCGAATCACCATCCCGTCGGCACGTGCAAGCTCTCGACGATCCTGAGGACTCCGCGAACGACTTCGGTCGCCGAGATCATGGCCCGCGAGCAGACCCTCATTCCGGTCGACATGGACCAGGAAGACGTCGCGCTTCGCTTCCAGAAATATGCGCTCGTGTCGGCAGCCGTCACTGACGACGAGGGGCGCCTGGTCGGCATGATCACAGTCGACGATATCGTCCACATCATCCAGGAGGAGGCGGGTGAAGACGTGCTGCTGCTCGCCGGCGCGGGCGAAGGCGACATCAACGAGCCGCTTCGGCTGACGGTCCGGACCCGGCTCATGTGGCTGCTCGTCAATTTGCCGACGGCGATGCTCGCGGCCTCTGTCGTCCACCTGTTCGACGCTCAGATCGCAAAATTCGCGGTGCTCGCCGTGCTCATGCCGATCGTCGCCGGAATGGGCGGTAATGCAGGAACCCAGACGCTCGCGGTGGCAGTGAGGGCGCTCGCGACCAACCAACTCACCGAATCGAATACGATTCGAGCCTTTGCCCGCGAGCTTATGATAGCGCTCGCCAACGGTCTTTCGCTTGGTGCCTTGATCGGCATTGGAGTCGCCGTGGTCTTCCACAACCCGTTGCTCGGGGCGGTCATGGGCGCGGCCATGGTGATCAACAATCTGGTCGCGGGGCTGGCCGGAGTGATGGTTCCGATCACGCTCGATCGGTTGCGGATCGATCCGGCGGTGTCCTCGGCCGTATTCGTGACGACCTGCACCGATTGCCTCGGATTCCTCTCGTTCCTGGGTCTCGCCACCCTGGTCGGCCTCGGCCGCTAAGCGTTGCGAATCAGTGCCAGGCAAGCCACTTCTACGGCGTGCCGAAGCTCCATCTCACCAAGGTCGCATTTGGCTGCCGCACCGTCGACGCCCTTCAAAAGCGCGTCGCGGCGCGCGCGTCCGGCGGGGAGGTGCGGGTGGTTACACGAATGCGCCCGAAACGATCGGACGAGCTGATTGGCGGTTCGATCCACTGGATCGTCAAGCATCGGCTGGTCGGCCGCCAGGAAATCCTGAGGTTTGAGGACCGCAGGGACGGGCGGATCGACATTGTCGTGTCGGCGTCGCTCGAATTGATCGCGCCATATCCGAAGCGCGCACACCAAGGCTGGCGTTATCTTGAAGCCGCCGACGCACCCGGGGAGGAGGGTGACGATAGCGGGCTCTCCGAACTCCCGCCGCTTCTGTACACCCGGCTCGCCGCGCTCGCGCTCGTCTGAGTCGGCTTGCCGATTCCGAGGGCGCCGCTTATCGGGGATTCCAGATAGCAGGAGGCAAGGATGACGGTCTTGGCGGTTTCAACGGCAATCGATGCGAAGGTCGCCGCGAGCGCGATGCTCAAGCACCCGTTCTACCAGGCCTGGACTGAAGGCCGGCTGCCGCTCGGCACCTTACGCGATTATTCGCGCCAATATTTCCATCATGTCGAAGCATTTCCGCGCGCCGTCAGCGCCGTGCACAGCGCCTGCCCGGATCGGGAGGGACGTCGCATGCTCGCCGAGAATCTCGCCGAGGAAGAGGGTATTGAAGCGGGCAAGCAGGATCACGCGACCTTGTGGCTCATGTTCGCCGCCGGCCTCGGCGAAAGCGAAGGCGCGGTTCGCGCCCAAGCTCTCAACCCAGAGACGCAGGGCCTGATCGACACCTTCCGCAAGTTGTCACGCCAATCCTACGCGGCGGGCCTCGGGGCGCTCTACGCTTATGAGAGCCAGTTTCCGGGCGTCGCGACCGCCAAGATAGAAGGCCTGATCGACCGTTACGGGATCTCGGACGAGCCGACCCTGCGCTTCTTCCGGGTCCATGAATATGCCGACGTCGAGCATAGCTCGGTATGCCGCGAGCTGCTCGATCGATTGCCGGAAGCGGAGAAAGCCGAGGCGGTCGCCGCGGGCGAGGAGCTCGCCGGGGCTCTGTGGAATTTCCTGTCGGGCGTGGAGGCTAGAGCGTCGGTTCAGTAACCGGCGCCGGAACTCTTGCAGCCGCTGACGGTGGCCGACCCGTGCGCCCGGACGGTGCAGGACGGGTCGCCGGTCAAAGTGATCGTCGCCGTCCCGGCGCCATCGATCGTCACCTCGTTCGTAACCGTGGCTTTTACAGTCGCCGCGCCTTCGGCGCCGATCGTCGCGTCCTTAACGGTAAGCCCGGCGGCATCGAGCGATGAGATCCCCCGGACGATGGCGGTCATCTTGCCGGCCCGGCCGCCGAGCGAAGCGCTCGCTGTGCCGATGACATTCACTCGAAGCTGATCGACGTCGGTCTCGGTGATCGCCGCTCCGCCCGATCCCTGCACCGAAAGGTCAAAGGCGAGGCCCTTCACCGCATTGATGTCGAGGCTGCCCGATCCGTTGAGCGCTGCCGCGCTGAGGTCGTGCGTTCCGATTGCGATCTCGACCGGTCCGACATTTTCGCCGGAATAGCCGCCCCAGGATGATTGGTTGGCGTGAACGATCAGCGTCTGGCCCCGGACGTCGAGAGCGACTCGGTCGATGGCCCTCGCCGAGCCGGTGGCCTGGGCGAACGGCGCGACTCCGGTCGTCAGCCGGACCTTGAAGGGCCCGTCGACCCGAACTTTGTTGAAGCCGCTGACCCCGAAGTTCCGGGTATCGGCGCCGGCTGGCGCGGCCGTCAGGGTCAGCGCGAAAAGGATAGGAAGGCGGTTACGCATCGCGGCCACCTTCCTACAGCAGGATTAAGGCGTGTTTAAGAGCAGCGAACGTTCCCCGAGCCCGCCTTGCTGACGTTGCATTTGGCGCCTCCGGTCACGTCGACGTCGCCGGAGCCCATGATGCTGACGTCCGCAGTCCCGGTGGCGTTGGCCGACACGCTTCCGGACCCTGCGATCGAAACGTCGGCCGTAGTCGTCTGGATGCCCTTGGCGTCGATATCGCCCGAACCGGCGATGTCGAACTTGGCGGTCTGCGCCTTGCCGTTGCCGGCCTTCGCCGCACCGGACCCGGCGATTGCCAGCTTCAGGGTCTGAACTTCCATGGCCGCAACGTCGATTCCGCCCGATCCGGCGACGGTGCCTTCAAAGCTGTCACCCTTGACCTGGTCGACCTTGATGTCGCCGGACCCGGCGATCGTCGCCCCGCGAAGTTGCGGAACGGTGACCGCGAGCTCGACCTTTCCACGGAAATGCCAGCCCGAGTTGAACCAGCTCTTGTTCCGTTCGGCATGAATGACGAGCTTTCCGTCGCGAACCTCGACGACCATATGCTCGAGCACTTTCTCCGGCCCGCGGGCCGAGACGGTCGGGCCGGAGCCGGTGCGAACCGTCACATCATATGGCCCGGCAACCTCGATCTGGTCGAAGCTTCCGACCTGGTAATTGCGCGATACCGACGGCCCGCCGTCTTCGCTCCGGCTGTGGCCGCAGGCCGAGGTGGCGGCAGAAGCAGCAATTACGGCTGCGGCGATGGACTTGCGCATAGGAGACCTCCGATTTCATGCTGTGTTATATCGGCAATACACTAGCCCAAAATCCGCCGCAAGCGCAAAAAAGGGCGCCCGGTCAGGGGCGCCCTGTTCTCCTATTCGTCACCCCCGCGAAGCGGGGGTCCAACTCAGCGCAAGGATTCCCGCTTTCGCGGGAATGACGAAAATCGTTAGGCCGGTTCCTTGGTCTTGTGATGGATGACCGCGGCCTTGTTGAGGATCTCGAGGATCTTCAACAGCGCCGACTTCTCGTCGGACTGCTCCATCGCTCCGAGCTCGCGCGCGAGGCGCGAAGAAGCCGCCTCGAAAATCTGGCGCTCGGAATAGCTCTGCTCGGGGGCGTCATCCGGACGGAACAGGTCGCGGACCACTTCGGCGATCGAAGTCAGGTCGCCAGAGTTGATCTTCGCTTCATATTCCTGGGCGCGGCGCGACCACATGGTCCGCTTGACCTTCGGCTTACCCTTCAGGGTCTCGAGCGCGTCCTTCATCGTCTTGTCGGACGACAGCTTGCGCATTCCCACACTGTCGGCCTTGTTGACCGGCACACGCAGGGTCATCTTCTCCTTCTCGAACCTCAGCACGTAGAGGTCGAGACGAGTCCCCGCGATTTCGGTGCTCTGCAGCTCGACGACACGGCCTACGCCATGCTTGGGGTAAACGACATAATCACCGACGTCGAAGCTAAGCGCCTTTGTAGCCATTACATACCTTTCCATTTGCGGCAGCAGAGCGGACGCATTCGCATCGTTCCCCAAAACGACCGTTGGTCGTGGCTCCCAGCCGATTTCGTGGCTTCCCTATGAATTTAAGGCCGCAGCTGAATCGCCCGCGGCCCCGTGTGACAATTTTATATCAGAAGTTCGCTCAGATTGCGAGTCCCAGCTGGAGAGGTTCGGCCTCACCGTTCTCACATAGGTTATGGAGTCCCAAACCGAGCAGGCGAATGCCCTTGGGAAGCGGGTGGAGCGCCGCCAGAAGCGCCTGCCCGGCGGTGGTGAAGGCGGCCTGGTCCGGGACATTGCCGGCAAAGCTTTTCGAACGTGTGATGATCGTGAAATCCCCGTACTTCACCTTCAGCGTCACCGTGCGTCCGGTGACCTCGGCACGCCTGACGCGATCCCAGGCGTAGCCGGCGATACGCTCGAGCTCCGCGGCCAAACGGTCCCGATCGCTCAGGTCCTCGTCGAAGGTGCGTTCGGCGCTGACCGATTTGTACGGCCGGTCGGGCTTCACTTCTCGCTCGTCGATGCCGCGGCAAATCCGCCAATACCAGTCGGCCGAGCTCCCGAACTGGGCCTGGAGCGCCGGGAGGCTCCATTCGCGAAGGTCGGCGCCAGTCATGATTCCGAGCCGCTCCATCTTCCGCGCCGTCACCGGCCCGACTCCATGGAATCGCGCGACCGGCAGGGAGGCGACGAACTCGGGACCGCGCTCGGGTGTCACCACGGTCAGCCCGTCGGGCTTCCGGTGATCGGAGGCAAGCTTGGCGATGAACTTGCAATAGGAAACGCCGGCCGAGGCGGTGAGTCCAGTCTCCTCGCGGATTCGGCGGCGAATGTCCTCGGCGATCGCCCGTGCGCTTCCGAGCGCACGCCGGTCGTCCGTGACGTCGAGATAGGCTTCGTCGAGCGACAGCGGCTCGACCAGGTCGGTGTAGGAGAGGAAGATCGCCCGGATCTGCTGTGACACGGCGCGATAGACGTCGAAGTGCGGTTTCACGAAGATCAGCTGGGGGCAGCGCCTTTTGGCCGTCACGGACGGCATGGCCGATCGCACCCCGAACTTGCGCGCTTCGTAGCTCGCAGCCGTGACGACGCCTCGATGCTGGCCCCCAACGGCGACCGGCTTGCCCCGAAGGGCCGGGTCGTCGCGCTGCTCGACCGACGCGTAGAAGGCGTCCATGTCGACATGGATGATCTTGCGCAGGGTGCGGGTGTCGCTTTGCATCGGGGCGAGCTTCTGATTAAGGCCCGCGGCCATGAACATCCACGAATATCAGGCGAAAGAGCTGCTCG